>NZ_CEZBFX010000077.1:0-23021 GCF_982964205.1 Roseofilum sp.
ACCAAAGAGCGATCGACTTCCACGAGCAGTATTTAACCATAGCTAGGGAAATCGGCGATCGCAAGGGAGAGGCTTCTTCCCTGGGAAATCTGGGCCTTGCCTACGATTCATTAGGGCAATACCAAAGAGCGATCGACTTCCACGAGCAGTATTTAACCATAGCTAGGGAAATCGGATATCGCCGGGGAGAGGCAATTTCCCTGGGAAGTCTGGGCAATGCCTACGATTCATTAGGGCAATACCAAAGAGCGATCGACTTCCACGAGCAGTCTTTAACCATAAAAAGGGAAATCGGCGATCGCCAAGCAGAAGCAATTTCCCTGAATAATCTAGGTTCCACTCTGCAAAAAACCGAGCAATACCCAGAAGCAGAAGCCGTTCTGCGAGAATCGATCACCATCAAAGAAGCGATACGAGTCGGGTTACAAGACAACCATCAAATCTCCATCTTTGAAACCCAACGAAACTCTTATCGACTTCTGCAAGAAGTCCTCATTGCCCAAGATCAACCCATCCAAGCCTTAGAAATCTCCGAACGGGGGCGCACCCGTGCCTTCATCGACCTGCTCAGACAGCGCTTCCCCGAAGAGATTAACCCTTACATCAGCGCCGATCAAATTCGCCAAGTCGCCCAAACCCAAAACGCCACCCTCGTCGAATACTCCATTGTCACAGAAGAACTCTATATCTGGGTGATCCAACCCACCGGCAACATCGAGTTTCGCCGCTCCCCCATCGCTGAATCTGAACTCGACAACCTAGAAACCCTCATACTCCGGGCGCGAGTCTCCATCGGCATCACCGAAAAAGACAACGACAACCAACCCCTCAAACTCAACCCCGAAGAAAAACCCCGCAACGGTCACTTTCCCTGGCTGCAATACCTCTACAATATCCTCATCGCCCCCATTGCCGACCTCCTGCCCACAGATCCCGAAGCGCGGGTGATCTTCATTCCCCACTATGCCCTCTACTTGGTTCCCTTCGCGGCCTTACAGACCCCCCAAGGGCGCTATCTGATCGAAGACCATACCCCCCTCACCGCTCCCTCCATCCAAGTCCTAGAGACCACCCACGCCCAACAGCAGCGCCTGCACCCAACCCAGAACAAGGCCCTGGTGGTCGCCGAACCCACCCTGCACCCCAAATTCCAAGATAACCCCTACAAACTGCGCTCCTACGAGTATATGCAGGAAGCCGCCCAAACCATTGCCACCATTCTCGACACTCTCCCCATCATGGGCGACAGCGCCACCAAAGTCGCCGTCATCAACCAAATGCTGCAAACCCGCATCGTCCATATCTTCGCCCACGGACTCCTGGACGAATACCAACCGGAAAACACCAACCTGGGCGAGATTCCCGGAACCATTGTCCTAGCTCCCGATGCCGACAGTGATGGCGCTCTCAATGCCGCCGAAATTCTCGACCAACAACTCAACGCCGAGATTGTTGTCCTCAGCGCCTGTAGCACCGGCAAAGGTAAAATTACCGGCGACGGCATCATCGGCTTGTCTCGCTGTTTCATTCTCGCCGGAGTTCCCAGTCTCATTGTCTCCCTCTGGAACATCGGCGCACCAGCCGCCAAAGTCCTAATGACGGAATTTTACCAAAACCTCGCCAACGGCAAAAACCGCGCCACCGCCCTCCGTCATGCTATGCTCAACACCAAAACCCGGTTTCCCAAACCCGAATCCTGGTCGGGGTTCACCCTCATCGGCGAAACCCACCCCCTCACCCTAACCACCCAACAGATAGAAGAGGCCTTACGCACCATGTCCATCCCCGAACATGCCACCCCCGAAGCCATTGTCAAAGCCTTCACCGACCTATTCGATTACTACGAACCCGAATTTTTAACCCAAATTCAAGGCTTAGACCTGCAACCCACGGACAGCATCGCAACCCTAGCGGCCAAAATCAAAACCTGGTGCAAAACCCATCCCAACGTGGAAGAAAACATCGAAAACGACCTCAGCCAAATGGGCCCCAACGATGCCAACGACGAAGAAGAAACCCCGGAAGACGTGGTCAAAAGAGCCTATGAAAAATACCTAGAAAACCTCAACCGCTTGGGCCAAACCAACGAAAAACAACAGTAGCTCAACCCAGGTGGCGACCCAGAAACCCGGTTTCTTGAAGAAACCGGGTTTCTCAAACCTCACGAGAAGCTTATGACTGAAATCCAAAACCCTATTTTCACCCTCTACGCTTTCCACTTTTGGTCAGACTTTGACCAAGGCTACCAAATGCCCGCCAAAAATGCCGAGGCACTCTGGCAAACCTTCGCCACAACGGTTGCCGATGCCTTGAACAGTGAAGACCTGAAAAACTTGCGCGCAAATCTGCATCCCGTTCAAGAAAATGAACCCTGGCAAGACCTGATCAAAGGACAACGCAAACTGAAGTTAAGCCAAATTCCCTTGACTCAAACCCTGCAAGCAAAAGGAGCATTTCACGCGGAAAAATTGCAAGATGTCTATCTAGCCGAACTGACTCTCTTTTTAGATAAACGTGACTGCAAAATACCGCTTTTTTGTCACCAAATCAATGGTTTTAATCCCAATAATGTTCTTTCTTATTCTACCCTAAATCCGTCTTTAGGTCAAAGCTTTTTCCTCTATGCTGAACCCAGTAAACCCATTGCCCTGAAAGACTATCGCGCCCTAGCTGATGATTGTGTAACCGGCTTATTTCCCGATCGCCCCACAGAAATCATCCCCCGTCCGCTACAGACCCGTCAAGGGCAACTGTTCGGTAGCCCCTTATTCCTGTACGAAGCGGAAAATACTTATATTTTAGTCTGGCTCAAGTTCAAAGAAAATAGCCTATCTTCCTTTAGCAATAGCTTCAACCGAGCGCTCAAACAACTGCTGTGCTATCGCCATAAAATCCTCTTCACCACCGAGCAGTCGAAACAATACTACCAAGAAGCGCAAAAGCTGGCCAACGAGCTAGAGCAACAAATTCCTCGGTTTAGCCAAATCGAGAAAGAAACGGATGACGAAAAACGGTTAAAAGAGTTAAAACGATTACTCAATAATATCCGCAAACGGGGATTTGAGTATAGCCAAACCCTGCGCCTGCTCCGCGAGTGCTACAACACTACGGACACTAATATCAATAATTTTGATATCGCATTTACTGAGATTAACCAAGCTAAATTGACCGATGATCACTTCCCATTCTGGGATGCTTTTCTCGACTTAGCGAAAAACACTTATCTGCAACAAATCGAAACCGATTTAAATTACTTGCTCGCGGGTCAAAATCTGTTTCAAGAAATGATTGCCACGATTCGCGGCATGTTAGAAATCGAGCAAATTGAAGCCGATCGATCGCTACAAAACCAGATTCAGAAGAGCAGCAAACAAGAAGCCATCAGTAACTACAACTTAAATATTACCATTTGGGCTGTTGGTACAGGCATGGCTACTGCCGGCGTGATCGCCACAAGCTACGCTCTCATTACACCAGAAAACCCCGTACTCATGCCGTGGGATGCTCATGCTACTACGGTGCATCCCTTTGTAGAATTGGTGTTTTGGAGTCTCGCAGTGGGGTTAGTGTTGGGGATTTTTCTCGTAACCTCCTTCTTGCAATGGATACCGCAAAACGAAAATGATCGCCAAAAAGCAAAAACCCCAGATGATCGATAAAATAGCGATCGCCGTTGATTCGTTTTAGAATCAGACATTGCTGTAGGGGCGAACGTTTTTAATTGATAATAGGGAATCATAATGGAGAAATCAATACTCGGTGATCGCGATGTGGAAAGGATTTTGGCGCTCTTTGATCGGTTGGATTAGGGGATTATGGGGACGGTTGTTGGGAAATCAAGGGAGTTCCGGAACAATCCCCCCCCAAGAGCAAGATCGTCCAACTCCGCTCGATCGCACGGGATATGAGTTTGTGTTTATGCAACTATTAGAAGGAGTCGATCGGGGATGGCAAACTGTTCAGGTGCAGGAGTATTTAAATAAGTTATCCGATCGCACCACCGAAGAAGGATGGATCGATTGGTTAGGGGAATTTGGCGATCGCCTCTTAGAAAATCCGCTTCCCAACCACCAACTAGCTTCCCGAATGTTGAGATTGGGGGAAATTGAGCTGGGAGTAATCGGTCAAAAGACAACTCAAGTGGGACGACTCGCTTTGCAAAAAACCTTTACCCCGGAAACAGCACAACCGATGACAACTGAGGCTCAAGAGCTATTTTATCAAGGCAATAGCTTATATGAACAGCAACACTATATCAAGGCTTTGCAAGTTTGGGATCGGGCGTTAGAGGTGAAAGCCGATTTTTATCAAGTTTGGACGAATCGGGGGGTAGCACTCAATCAGCTTAAACGATATGAGGAGGCATTAGCCAGTTACGATCAGGCTTTAGTCATTAAATCGGATTATGACATAGCCTGGAGTAATCGCGGAGTGTCCCTAAGAAATTTAGGCCGCTATCAGGAAGCATTAGAGAGTTATGAACAAGCCTTGAAGTTACAACCGAATGCCTTTGATCCTTGGCTGAATCGGGGAACCGTATTAAGTGGATTTGACCGATTTGAGGAAGCTCTGCAAAGTTTTGAGAAAGCGACAGAAATTCGGCCACAATCGTTTCAAGGCTGGTTGGGACAAGCACGGATCTTAAACACGCTTAAGCGCTATGAGCAGGCGATCGGCGCTTGGGATGAAGTGATTACCAGAAATGAGACATTAGCTGATGCTTGGCAAAAGAAGGCAATTGCATTATATGCTCTAGAACGGTATGAGGAGACCCTAACTTGTTGCGATCGGGCGTTGCAACTCGAACCGGAACATCTGGAAACCATTTCCTATTGGAGTAAGGCTCAAGCACGATTAAGTGGTTTAGCCGCTCAAGAACGGGAGAGCCAGAACCCGGAAAACCCCTTAGAATCTGAACCAGAATCACCCTAATTGAACCATTGGTTTGAAAAGTCTGTATGCAACCCCCATCCTCTCCCTCTTCCTCCTTATCCGTCAATCAACTCCAGGAGCAAATCCATACCCTGAACCGCGATCGCCTGAAACTGCTAAAGAAAATAGAAAAGCAACAACAGAAAATCGATGATTTTGAACAAGAGCAAGAGCAGATTCTTCCTAAAGTGGCTCAGAACCTAGAGCCAATCTCAACAGAAATCGATCGGGTTGACCAACAAATTCATGATTTATTTGAAGATATCTTCAGAACCCGTGGCTTAAGTCGTAAAAAAACGCAAAAAGTTCTGTTTATTTACGAAAGTATCCAAAAAATGGGTTGGATTAGCAATCGGCTCCGAACCGAAGAGTCCATAGACGAACCCATGCAAGACGATCGAGAGAACATCCCTTGGCAAAATGTCAAACATCAGGATTTAAATCAAGTTCGCCAAAAATTTTTGCAACTTGCGTCGGTTTTCCATCCGGATAAAGTCAGCCATCATCAAGACCGGGATTATTACACGGAAGTCATGAAAGAAGTTAACCAAGCTTATCAAGCTGGAGACTTAGCTCAGTTAATCCAAATTGAAGCGCAGTACCATCACGGGGAAATTAGGGCAATCGACCAAGATGATAACCTGGATTTAAACCAACAGGTCAATCGATTGAAACAAGAAAACCAAATCCTGAAAAGACAGTACCAGGCTCTCAAAGAGGATTGGAAAGTTCAGCGCCACACCCCAGAAGCAAAAGTTGTCAAAACCTATCACTCTCTGCGGGAAAAAGGAATAAATCCGATTACCCACATGAAACAAAAAAGCAACTCTCGTCTAGAAAAGCTAGAAGATATTCGATATTTTGTCAAACGATTTCGGGATAGAAAAATAAGTACCCAAGAATTCTTGAACGAACGGAATCCATCTAAAGAGATCGCTAAATTTGTCAAAGGGTTGTTTAGCTCTTCTTCTTTCTTTAGTAAACACTAGGGTCATTCCCCGCATTGGCGGAGCTTGCACGAAGTGAGAAGTCCCTCCCAAAGGATTCTCTTTTCTATCGAATACAACTTGAAGGCTTAGATCCTAAGCAATCTAAGCTATTGCCTATTCCCTACCGCAAACTACCACATCACTATAATACAATATTAATCTTGAATTTTAGACTAAACGCTGATGATTGAACCTCCTAATCCTAACCCAGAAACCCAAGAAAGCGAGATAGACCCAACTGCCTATCGCTTTAGTTGGCGTTATTTTCCCCTGGGCGCTCAGATCCTCTCTATTGCCTTTGGAGCCTTAGTTTTAGTGCCCATTTTAACCGGATTGAATCCGAATGTTGCCCTATTGACGGCTGGTTTGGGAACCTTGGTTTTTCAATGGGTAACTGGAGGAAAAGTGCCGGTTTTTTTAGCTTCTTCTTTTGCCTTCATTGCCCCGATTCAACTGGGAGTAGAAAAGTATGGGTTACCTGAAACATTATCGGGATTAATGACTGCTGGTGTCGTTTATTTGCTCTTGAGTTTATTAATTGTATGGCGCGGTTCTGGATTTTTGTTACGGCTGTTACCACCCATTGTTACGGGGCCGGTAATTATGGTGATTGGATTATCTCTTGCCCCCATTGCTATTCAGATGGCATCGAATGCGGGTGAAGGATACAGTGAAGGAGCCGCTCTAGCTGTTTCTGGAAGTGCTTTACTGGCCACATTATTAACTGTCTTATTCAGTCGAGGATGGTTAAGATTAGTGCCTATTTTAACCGGTTTATTCGTCGGTTATATCGTGGCATTTCCATTAGGAATGGTCGATCTAACAACCATCGCTCAAGCCCCTTGGTTTGCGCTGCCGGAATATACCTTACCTAAATTCCATTTACCGTCCATTCTCTTTATTGTACCCGTGGCGATCGCCCCTGCCATCGAACACTTTGGTGATATCCTAGCTATCAGCGCTGTCTCTCAAAAAGACTACTTTCGAGACCCTGGCATTCATCGCACCCTACTCGGAGATGGTCTCGCTACCAGTCTAGCAGCTTGTTTGGGAGGTCCGCCTAATACCACCTACTCAGAAGTTACGGGAGCTGTTGCCTTAATTAAAATCTTTAATGCCGGTATCATGACTTGGGCTGCAATTTTGGCCATTGTACTCGCCTTTGTGGGTAAACTGGGGGCCTTTTTGCGCTCCATCCCCGTACCGGCTATGGGGGGAATTCTGGTGATTTTATTTGGGACAATTGTGGTAGTGGGGATGAATAGTCTGGTTCGCTCTAGAGAAGATTTAATGAAACCTCGAAATTTGGCGATCGCTTCGATTATCCTAGTTTTTGGAGTGGGTGGACTAAGCATAAAAGCCGGAGAATTTGCCCTAGAAGGAATTGGTTTATCCGGGATCTTTGGAGTCCTGATGAATTGGCTCTTACCCGAATCTGGCGAAACCAACTCCTAGTTAATCTCAATCCTAGAACAGTAGAATTTCGTGTAAAGACGATTTACCCAATGGACAATGGTGATGACAACAGGTCAAAGTTTCCTAATTCCCGACACTTGAAGAAGCATGAACGCAACTCTGTACCCGGCTCAAATACAAAGCTGAGTTGGAGGGCAAGGTTTATTTGGAGATTGGGCAGTTCTTCCCTTCTTCTCACCTTTGCTCTAACACCTCTATTGCTGCTATAGCAGAGAAAGGGAGAGTTTAGGACATTTTCTATTGCCTATTGCCTTAAACCATCACCTAACTGTCCTAACCAACTCCTTTTCTGCTACAGAAAAGATGGATCTCTCAGTGCGATCGTTTGTGTGTCCTCACTGCCAGGAATGGCATGATAGATCCATCGCTTTTGTGGTTTCCTTTTCCCAGGCGATCGCCCAAAAATTTTTGGATACTAATATTACCTCAACGGCCCTTTGCTCTGGCGCAGTGGCTAGTGGTTTTGTGGCAGCAGGAGACCTAGAAGGCAACACCTTACAGCGCTTTGCGCTGTGATGGGGGGATAGGGGGAGCAAACAACAGACTTGGTAGAAGCTCTGAGCTGTTCTAGATATTGTTAAAAACCGTCATTAATGTACCTCATAGCAGAGGAAACTGCTGTATGAGACCAAGGTGCATCCGCTGAGTCTGTTGCCCCGTGTGGTTATGAGGCGATGATGAAAGGCGAATTAGTGAAAATTAATGAGGTATCTTTTGGACTTTAAACTCAATTGGATGTACGGTTTATTCCCCGCAAAACAGTATTAAAAATGTCACAAAAGATGATGGAGAAAAAGGAATAATTCTATTGGCTTTCCGGCTTGGTACGGGGGAATTAAGGGGAGCAACTTGAGCGATCGCTCAAGTTGGTTAAATAGGTTTTGAGGGCACTTCCCGTTAAAGTTTGTCAACAGTTTTCATGGCAATCTTTTTAAATCGTGATACGTTATACGGTTCATTACTTGGCTGTATGATTTACTAAAGCTCGGCAGTGTTTGATCCTTATCTCGATCAAACGGCAGCTTTATTTTTTTGATACGATCCTCGTACAAGGGTAATGGCTATAACGCAAAAAGTTCCTGTCACAGTTCTTACCGGCTATTTAGGTGCAGGAAAAACAACATTATTAAACCGAATTTTGACGGAAGAGCACAACAATCGCATTGCGGTCATTGTTAATGAATTTGGTGAGATTGGTATTGATAATCAGCTCGTCATTGATGCTGATGAAGAAGTTCTGGAGATGAATAACGGCTGCATTTGCTGTACCGTTCGAGGGGACTTAATTCGCATTATCGGTAATTTAATGGATCGGCGCGATCGCTTCGATCGCCTTCTCATTGAAACAACTGGGCTTGCCGATCCAGCCCCCGTGATTCAGTCTTTTTTCACGGATGAAGTGATGCTTCGACAAACACAGCTTGATGCCGTCGTCACGGTTGTGGATGTCAAGCATATTACTCAGCATTGGGAGAGCGAAGAAGCCCAGGAGCAGATTGCTTTTGCTGACATTATTCTGCTGAATAAGGCGGAGTTGGTTTCACCCGATATTTTGGAAACGCTGAAGCAGAAGGTGCGCGGCATAAATGCGATCGCGAAAATCTACACTACCAATTATTGCGATCTATCTCTGGATTCCGTCTTGGGGGTTCAATCTTTCGATCTCAAGAATGCCTTGGCGATCGATCCGGAATTTCTCGATGAATCGGCCCACGAGCATGATGATTCGGTGTATTCGGTTGCGATTAACGAGCCAGGGGCAATTGATACGGACAAGATTAATCGCTGGCTCTATCAGTTAGTTCAAGCGCACGGTCCCGATCTATTTCGCATGAAAGGCATTCTTAACGCCCACGACATGGAGCGTCGGTTTGTATTTCAAGGGGTTCATATGACCCTCGACGGTCGCCCGGGCAAGCCGTGGAAGCCGGATGAAACTCGTCGCAACGAGCTGATCTTTATTGGTCGCAACCTCGAACAAATGAACCTGCAAGACGGGTTCAACGCTTGTTTAGTTTGATGTGCCCCTTGGCTGGCATCAAGTATTTGGCAATCTAGCGATCAGGAGAAATCGACATGAAGCAAGCAGAAGCATTGAGTATCAGTATTGGTGTTTTGGGAGGTATTGACGTTTTCCTCACGGCAACGGTTCTTCCCTTGCCCGTGTGGGTAACATTTACGGCTTGGGCCTCCTTTTTTATTGTTGGGGGAGGAGTGGATGGCTTCAAGAAGTCGGTAGTCTGCAATATTACCGGGATTCTGATTGCTGGCGCATCCCTGCTGGCGATCGAGCTGATTGGTCCAACGCCGATCATAGCTGCGATCGTTGTGGGCATTGGCAGTGCTGCGATGGTGCAAGCCAGCAAGATTCCCTTTACAGCCGGGATTACACCCGCGATTGTTTGGGGATTTTCGCAAACTGTGGGAACCGCCGCAGTAACGGGGAATCCGATGACCTCCCCCTTCCTGGAAAACCCCGTTGCGATCGCGATCGCCGCCATGATTTTAGGTGCTATTTTTGGCTATCTTTCAGAACTGTGGGGGAAAGCAATGACAACAGCACCGGAAACCGCAGCTTGAGTGTAAGGTTCGCGATCGTGTCGGTTAGCTTGCGAACTGCACTGAATTTTTTCGCGATCGCGAGATAAGAAATGCTATCGTTAATCAACTAAGGGATCTCCAAAGCTATGAAATTACAGCACAATTTAGGCGGTTTAGAGAATCTGGGGCCGATTAACTTTGAGACGGAAGTTTTTGTCGAACCCTGGGAAAAGCGCATTTTTGGTATTCATACCGCAATGATGGCATTGAGCAATCATCTCAATGAACTGCCGTATGACATCGAAAACGTTCCCACTGAATTCAAGAGTTTTTGGACTTGGGGGCATCTCCGGAAGGGTGCCGAGGGGATGAATCCCTTTGAGTATTTTCGGTTGCGTTACTACGAGAAATGGCTCGGCGGCATTTCTGGCTTTTTTGTGGAAGAAGGCTACATTACCCAAGAAGAGCTAGATGCACGCACAGCTGAGATATTAGCCGACAGCGCCAAGGCTGAAGCCCCACTGCCCCAAGGTGGCAATCCGGCGATTAACGCTCAGGTTGAGAAATACCTGCGTGAAGGTGACTCGCCCCAACGTTCGGTTGCGATGGAACCCAAATTCAAAGTTGGAGACAAAGTCCGTATTAAGGATGTGCCTCCGGCAGATCATACCCGTTTACCCGGGCATTTGCGCGATCGGGTTGGTGTGGTTGATAAGGTTTATGAAGGGGTCTATACTTACTTCTTCAAAACCAATGATGGCATTGGCGTGCCGATGCCAATTTACAGTCTTTGTTTCCAACCCGATGCTCTTTGGGATAAATCCCTGCTGGATTCCAAAGCGATTTACTACAACGACATTTTTGAAGTCTATATTGAAGCTGCTTAAGGAGAAAAAAAATGCCAAGTCTTTACGAAGGTTTCCAGTACGATCCAGAGCGCGAGCGTTACAGTGCGGCCAAGGTCAAAGCGCTGGAATCGTTGCTAATTGAGAAAGGAGTAATCGCCGGCGATACGGTTGATAACATCCTCAGCTATTTTGAAACTCAAATGGGGCCATTTAATGGCGCTAAGTTGGTCGCCAAGGCGTGGGTCGATCCCGCATTTAAAGAATTGCTGGTCAATGACTGCAATGCAGCCTGTAATGAGATGAGCTTTCCTCCTGGTATGTCTGGTGCAGAGGGGGAACATATGCGGGTGGCGGAGAACACCCCTGAAGTGCATAACGTGATTGTCTGCACCCTATGTTCTTGCTATCCCTGGCCAACGTTGGGCTTACCACCTTACTGGTATAAAGATCCAACCTTCCGAGCGCGCACCGCGCGGGAACCCCGCACCGTGCTGAAGGAATTTGGAGTTGAGCTGGATGATTCGGTCGAAATCCGTGTTTGGGATACGAGCGGTCAGATTCGTTGGTGGGTCTTACCCATGCGTCCTGAGGGGACGGAAGGCATGAACGAAGAGCAACTAGCTTCTCTGTTGACCCCAGAAGCGATGATGGGCGTTGCACTGCCTAAAGCGGCATAAGACTGGCAAAACTGCAAAGTTTATACCTGAGTGAGAGGACAAAATATATGTTCACTAAATTTGAACATTTTGCGGCGACGAGCTTAATGGGTTCGCCAGAGGAAGCGCCACCTCGACGTGACGGTCATCTCTATTTCGATCGCGACTGGGAGCGTCTAGCGTTTGGGGTGGCGATCGCCCTTTCTAAACAGGGGCATTACGAATGGGAAGACTTTCGCCAGCAATTGATTAGCAAAATTGGGGAGTGGGAAGCAGAACATGGAACAGACGATCCGAGTTGGGATTATTACCAACGTTGGTTAGCCGCGCTCGAAGAAATTTTAGTCGAGTCTGAGGTGTTGGCTCCCGGTGAGTTGGACGCTCGCATGGCAGACATTCTTGATGCTTGCAGTCCCGAGCAGAAGCAATCTGAGCTACCCCGTTAAGATTGCCTATTGCCTAGCGCGAAGCGCGATCTTACTTTTCTAAAGCGCCGCTACGGCTTCCCCAATTCGCTCTAGGGCACGCTGGAGTTGGTCTAAAGAGGTGGCATAGGAGAGGCGCAAATAGCCCTCCCCATGGTCTCCAAAGGCGGTTCCCGGTAAGAGGGCAACTCCGGCTTGATTTAAGAGATAATCGGCTAAGGCTTGAGAGTTTAAGGGCAATTCTTTGATATTGGGAAACACATAAAATGCGCCCGGTGGAATGAGACAGTGGATACCAGGAATTTCATTGAGTCGAGCAACGAGAATATCGCGGCGATATTGGAAGGCTTTGACCATTTCTTGTACGGGTTCTTGGGAACCTTGCAACGCTGCGATACCGGCTTTTTGGATAAAGGTACAAGTACAAGAATTGGAGTTGAGCATTAATAATTCTAAGGCGCTGATTAAATGTTGGGGAATCACGCCATACCCTAAACGCCATCCCGTCATGGAATAGGTTTTAGAAAAGCCATCGACTAAGAGGGTTCGATCTTCCATTCCGGGTAGACTGAGCAAACTATAGTGAGGATGGTCATATAACAGGCGAGAATAGATTTCGTCAGCTAGGATATAAAAATTATGTTTAATGGCTAAATAGGCGATCGCTTCTAAATCGGCTAGAGGTAAAAATCCTCCTGTGGGGTTATGGGGGGAGTTCAAGATCAATAACTTAGTTTTGTCCGAAATCAGCCGCTCTAAGTCTTCCACGCGAAAGCTAAATTCCCGCTCTTCCACTAAGGGTAAGGGAATAGGACGACCTTGGGCAAACTGAATCACGGAGCGATAGGTGGGAAAACCGGGATCGGGATAGATGACTTCATCTCCAGGATTCACTACTGCCAGAATACCGAAAAAGAGTAGGGGTTTGGCTCCTGGAGTGACGATAATGCGATCGCCCCCTACCTGAATCTTCCGGGTTTTGCTAACATGAGCGGCGATCGCCTCTCGCAGTTCTGGCAACCCTAACGTTAAACTATAACCGGTATAGCCCTGGGCGATCGCCTCCGTTGCAGCTTGGCAAATATGAGAGGGGGTAGGAAAGTCAGGTTGACCAATTTCTAAGTGAATAATATCGCGTCCTTGCGCTTCTAAGGCTTTTGCTTTAGCTAAAACTTCAAACGCAGATTCTGATAACAATCCCTCGATGCGCTCTGCTTGATTCATGAACCGATCTCCTAAATTATGGTTTTTTCTATTCCCTATTCCCTACTTGCCCTCAGATCATATCCTGATCTCGATCAAAAACTCCGTATCAAGGAATAGCGCAGTTCTTGAGAACCTTTAAGTTTTGGACTCCGTTGGATAATGAATGGGAGTGGATGCTATGCGGATGTCAACCGTTGTCCTTGTTACATTAGCGACTTTAATCGCGCCAGAATTTCGGTCTTCGTCCGATCTAAAGCAATCTCCAATTCAACCGATAGGAGATACTGGAAAAACGGAAAAACCGGATTTAGATCCTAAGTTTATTGATTCGATTGTGCAACAGGTGATGCCGGTTGCTCTGGCTTCTATTAGTCCTCCAGAAATTGTTCCTCCGGTAGCAAAATCTACGGAGGAACCCTTCAATCGTACGTCCTTATCTCAAGAAGATATTCAGCACCTGAAAACTATGATTTCCCAGGTAGTTGATACCTCTATTGCTCAGGAAAATTTAGCCTTAGTCCGAGGGGACGATCGCCTGCCGAAAATTGAGGGAACGATTACTCTCTTAAATTTATTGATGGTATTGATCGTCAGTATGCCCGTTATGGCAATGATTTTATTTTGGTTTATTCGAGGTTGGGTGGTTCAAGATTTAGTCAAACTGATCCATTCCCAATTAGAAGGATTTAGCGATTTAGATCGCGATTTAAAGGATTATCATTTAAAAGCCGATGATTGGATGGGCGAGTTATACCGTCATCTGAATTTATATAAACAACATATTCGTGATGAGTTAACCATGGTTCATGAACAGTCCCAGCAATCTCAGATTTCCCTAGAGGAACTCGATAAAATCAAGCGCCAAATGATGCGTCAATTTCAGGAGATGTTGACGGAAACGAAAGCGGAAAAAGAGAGTTTATTCCAGGAAATGTCCCAAACACGCCCATCCCAAATGGTGGCGGCTCTGCCGGTGAATTTGTCGTCTGAAGTGCCTGATTTTTCGCCTCCTCAGTCAAATCGGAGTCTAGTTCCAGATTCAACTCATCCGCAGTCTGTGGTAAGTCCGGAAGAATTGACGATGGAAGATTATGTCAGGCAAGCCCAGCAATTAACCCAAGTTCATCGTTATGAGGATGCGATCGCGGCTTATCATAAAGCTTTGGAATGGCTGCCAGATTCCTATGAAACCTGGTTGGCGATCGGTCGATTATATGTTAAGCAAAATAGCTATTATCGCGCTCTAGAAGCCTATCAAAAAGCCATTGATATTGATGAGAGTCGGGATGAAGGATGGTATAATTTAGGCAATACTCTCAGTAAATTAGAGAACTATCTCCGCGCTCTCACTGCTTACGATCGCGCCCTGTCGATTTATCCGGGACGCTATGAGGCCTGGTATAATCAAGGGAGTGTTTTTGCTAAGTTAGGACGTTATGCGGAGGCAATTGACTCCTACGATCGCGCCTTGATTCTCAATCCCCAAAGTTGGGAAGCTTGGTATCATCGCGGCAATTTATTAGGATGGATAGGAGAATATGAAAAAGCGATCCTTTCCTATGATAAATCGGTCAATCTCCATTCTCAGAATAGCGAGCTTTGGTATAAACAGGGTTTAGCCTTAGCCAAATTGAATCGCCATCAGGAAGCCCTAGCCTGTTATGATATCGCTTTGTCTTTAGGTAAACAAGGAGAAGGTTTATGGCGCAACCGTGGAGCTACCCTGGAAGGTTTAAATCGATATGAGGAGGCGATCGCGTCCTACGAACAAGCCTTAGCCCTTAAACCAGAAATGTTAGATTTATGGTTCAGAATTGCCCATCTTTTAGATTGCCTCAATCGCCCAGAAAAAGCCCTAAAAACCTACAATCATATTTTGTCGATCCAACCCAATCATCCAGAAGCCTTAAAACTCAAAGGCAACATTTTAGTTGAGTTTCACCACTATCAAGAAGCCATTGATTCGTTTACTGAAGCTCTGGAAGCGCAAAAAACGGGAACTTGTGCGGTGCAAGTGGTTAGTCGATGATTGCGATCGCTCAACTCTCCAAACCGATAATTGGGCGATCGGGAAGCCGAATCATGCTTCCCTTGGTTAGTGGATGTAAAAACACCTCTCTTAAGACAAGACATCAGGTATAGGGAACGGGTAGGGTTTAGAAAGCGAGCTTCTGCCAGAAACCCGCTTTCTAGCGTTTATCTATTACCAGCGCGTAGCGCTCTACTTCAAGAACCACTGACTGGGACGATAGGGATAAGCCCAGTAATAGTCATAGGATTTAGCGGTAAATTCCTTGAAATTACCTAAATCATTGCGATGGTAAACGGGTTCGGCTGGATTCCCCACGGTGCCGATAAATAGGAGATCGGATTGCAGTAAATCGACGATTTCCTTACCAAGTTGATTGGATTCTTCAGTACCTAAAGTGTACTTTTGATACTCAATGGACTTTCGATCCAACTCGGTTACCCATTCCGGAGGTTCTAAGCCTTCAGCGCCGTTAGTCTCAATATATTTAGCCCAGAGATGACCGTTGCTGAGGCTAAAATAATCGCCAAAGGGGGGGAAGAAGGGTTCCCGCGAACCCGCTACAAACGCTGAGGTATAGGCTTTCGTCCAGGTCATGATATCCAAGTCATTTGACGCTTGACTGGCGCGATACTCATCGGAGGTGACTTCTTTGAGCTGCATATTGATACCCACATCATCCAGATATTGGACAAACAGTTCGTGGAGTTTAACAGCTCCGCCTTGGGTGGCAAATTGTAAATTAATTACCAAAGGCTGCCCGTCTAGGCGATCGCGTTTTCCATCCCCATTAGCATCCACTAACCCCATCTCATCAAGCAGTTCATTGGCTTTATCCGGGTCATACTCAATTAAATAGGTTTTTTGCTCCTCCGTGATAAAATCCACCGTATTCGGGTCAATGGCAGTATATTGGGCGGGAGTGGCTAACCCAAAATACACTAACTCGTTCATCTCCTCACGATTCATAGCATGACTGACGGCTTGACGGAAGCGCAGATCGTCAAAAATCTCTCGCAAGCCTTCATCCTTGTGGTTAACATTAAAGGAGTAAACCACCATAGATTCCCCTACAGTGGGAACGGGACTGACAGTATAATTCCCTTTACTTTCATTTTGTTGCAATACGGGCAAATCTTCAGCAAATACAGCTTGAGATTTATACACCACTTCCCCATTGGAGAGTTTCAAGTTCTGGACTTCCTTCTCTGGAACATACACCTCATCAATCCTGCTGATATAGGGGAGTTGTTGTCCCGTGGTATCAACTTGATAGAAATAGGGATTAGCCACCAAACGCCGACCTTCTGCGGTATCGGCAATGACAATATGGGATTCTAAGGTCGGCATTACTGCTCGCTCTAAGCTATTGGCTTTAGCTGTATCTTTGAGCAGAGGAGAGGGGACATCTTTCCAGTCACTGCTGCCATAGTAGAAGTTGAACGCTTCATCCCAGCTTTCAAAGCCATCATCTTTGGCGTTCTTCTCGGCATTTGAGTCAACATCGGGGTGGTATTTACCTAAGAAATGTTTGGGTAGAAACGGTTGAGCGTAGTCGGTGGCAAATAAGGAGGTTAAACCGGGTTTGGCTTGGGAGAGGGTAAAAGTGACTGTGGTGGGATTAACCGCTTCTACTTCCATGGGTTGGCCGTTGACGAGGAAGCGATCGGGGATACCATTCGAGTATAGGGTTTTATTCGCCAGGACGTTGTTATACCAAAAGACAATATCTTCTGCCGTGAAGGGTTCGCCATCGGACCACTTGTGTCCTTCTCGTAGATAAACCGTGAGAATGGTGTAATCATCGTTCCATTCAAAGTCGCGAGCGATATTGGGAACTAAGGTTTTTAGGTCGTCGGAATAGCGGAAGAGGTTTACATGGCGAGTAGAGAGCAGGTCGGAAGTTCCAGATTCTGTGGCTTTGGAGAGTCCAGCGAGGATGCCCCCATATTGACCAATTTCTTCATAGGGAACTACAACTAATGGCTCGTTGGGGATTCTTTCATCTATGGAGGGGAGGTCAGTGTTGCCTTGAATTTCCCCATTGAGATCCTCAATTTCTGGGTTAGCGACGAAAGCCATCTCACACCCCGTTTCGGCTTCATAGTTCTGTAAGTCGTATTGCTGGGGATATTTTCCTTCACCAATGCCTTGGGTATCAGCGAGGGTAATGGCAGGACAACTGCCTTCAGCTCTGGTTGCGGTAGTCCCCGCAGTCGTTGTGGTTTCGACGTTAGAAGCACAGGCAGCGAGTCCGGAGATCGCCAATACTAAAGCAGAATGAGTTACTTTCGTCACTCTAGAACTCAATTGTGGGTTGAATCGATAATGCATGAGGTTCTCCTTACAGTAGGAATAATCAAATGGGTTTAAGAAGCGGTGAGGGATAAAGCTTGTTCAGATTTGAGCATCGCTGGTGCGGGTGAGATTCCCAATAGAGTGCAGATTAAAGGGGCGATCGCCAATTGGGATATCGGCTCGGTTGCCTCCCCATTCGAGTCAGTGCCGATCGTAAATAAGGGAACCTCCCGCACATCCGGTAGGGTTCCTCCATGGTGACCGTCAGGATTCATGCCATGATCGGCAGTAATGAGAAGGGTATAACCTGCTTCCCGCCAGAGAGGAATATAGTGGGACAGTAGACTATCGGCTAGTAAGGCATAACCGCGATATTCTTTACTATCGGAGCCGTAGCCATGTCCTGCATGGTCAATTCCCATGGAATGGATGAGGAAAAAGTCAGGATTATAGGCTTGCCTGAGCATTTCGGCATCGGCAAACAGATGGGAGTCTGGGTAAGAGTCTTCCCAATAAAAGCGCCCATGTTGGATGGGGTTATGGGTGTTATGCTGGTCGCGATCGCGCTGGGGAACAAACGGAGCATGATTGTAGAGTTCGCTAAACCAGGAATAGGCGGCTGCTGCGGTCGTTAAGCCAGCTTCTTTTGCCAAATGAAACACACTTTGCTGATGGGACAGACGCACAACATCATTGGCTCCAATACCATTGACGGAAACCGGTGTACCGGTCAATAGCACTTCATAGAGAGGCCGGGATAAACTCGGCAGTTCAGCTCGGACTTGATACAGACTGGCTTGGAGGGTTTCCACTAAATGGCCCAAGTAACCCATTGAGGCAACAGCCACATCAAAACGCAAGCCATCTAATAGTACTACAATGACTCGTTTACTCATAATTCACCCATCCTGAATGCTTAGATAGTCATATCAGAGAAAGACTAAGCCTAGGTTATGGGTTGGGAGACAATGGGTTATGAATCAATTAACTTGAGTTCAGGTTGAGGGATGGGGAATAGGCGATCTCCCGATTCCCTGTCTCTACTCGCCAGCGCCCAGAACTTGTAGAGCTTGCCAGCAGCGAGTGGAGCAGGATTTTTGAGACACAGAAGCGATATCAATCCATTGAATGCCTTTGGGGCCAATTTCTGCTTCATCGCTGTGCAGATGGGTGGGTTTACTTGGAAGCGAGCATTGGTAGATAATGTTAATTGTATGGAGGATGCGATCGCGTCCTTCGGGAAAGAAACTTTCGGCTATTGTCAATAGATCGTCGATTTCAAAGTTCTCTATTCCCGTCTCTTCTTTAACTTCTCGTCGTAGAGCTTCCCGAATCGGTTCGTGGGGTTCAATTCCTCCCCCTGGTAAGTCCCAACAGTCAGGTTCTGGGAACGTCATCTGATGAATCAGTAACACTTCGGTTTCGATGACAAATAAGGCGACAACCGCTACTCGTAAGCGAGTTTGAGGTTTAGTGGTTTCTATCTGCTGATTTTCCATGATATTAATGTCTCATGCACCTCTGATGTCAAGGGTATCATCATTGAGTCAATTAAAGATCGGCTCTATCAATCGTGTATTTCTAATTTCTGATCGCCATGAATCCTATACTTAAAACACTCATAAACTGTTTATCTACCCAAGGTCATGCTCAGTATGATGGCGAAGCAGTTAGCCAACTCGAACATGCTTTGCAATGTGCTACTTTGGCGGAAACTGCGCGTCAATCTAGAGAGATAATTCTCGCTTGTTTATTTCACGATCTCGGTCATCTATACCCGGAGCGGAGTACACCAGAAGGCGATCGCCATGAATATTGTGCTTTGCCGGTTTTGCGATCGCTCTTTCCTCCCGCTATCACGGAACCCATCCGTCTCCATGTTGAAGCAAAACGCTATCTTTGTGCAGTCGATCCTAAATATTTGAGTCAACTTTCTCCGGCTTCCCAACAGAGCTTAATTATCCAAGGAGGCGTGTTCTCTCCAAAAGACGCTCAAGCATTTGTCGCACAACCTTATGCTCTCGATAGTATTAAACTTCGTTGCTGGGATGAACAAGCCAAAGTTGAGGGTTTAGTGACTCCAGATCTTGACTATTTTGTTCGGAAGTATTTATAAGACTTAATACCCAGCAGAGCGACCAGACGAATAAACTCACTTTAATAGTTTCTGGTGTTAAGAGTTCAAGATACTAGGTTGCCTCAGATTCAAGACTGCGACCGCTCACTAATACATCCAACCGCTTCAGCGTCATAATTACTAGAGAATGGTAGTGTGAGATTTACTGTCAATATGAATCTCAAATAACTTTTCTGGGGGATTGCGAGTACTATAATCAACTATTTTTACCGCAACAGTATCAAAATATTGAATTGCCTCTGTATCTCTATTCTGGACTTCATTGAAGTTAGTAAAACATACATGCCACAGGTTTGGCTTACTGTTTTCATCCCAAATAGCAAATATTTCTTTAAAGGCTTTAACAACTTTTTCCCGATCATCTCCTTCAATGATAACCCAAAACTCTCGCCAACCCGCGCGCAAACACTCACAAGGCAAGCTAAAGTTTTGTAGAAATTGATCCCAACCACTCGAGAGAAGTTCTGATTCCTCATCTTTGGAGAGTTTGCATTCAGCAATAGACTCGATCGTAATAAATAAGATTGCCACGAATGCTTTCCGGTCTGGTTCTAGTAGTGCCTCCAGTTTTTTAGGAAAGGTGGCGCGATCGACTACGATACAATTACCATCAATGTTATTCATCAGAAGAACCCAGTTTCTAATCGCAAGGCCAGTTCTTTGTCTTTGTTCACATCACACTCATGATAGCCGAGGACAAGCCAAAGGGACTAGGAGGGTTGGCTTCAGCCACGCGCCAGGGCCTTTGCCGCGTTCACCCCCTAGATGAACAGTTGCACCTTGTTCCACAGTCTGCTTAATCGTTGCCAGTAAACTTTCGATCTTTATGAATCGGGTTTAGGCCGGTTGCCGGGTAGCCGCGATCGTAACATCACGGATATTCACATTCTGCGGTTGGGAATACATAAACACTGCTGTGCGAGCAATGTCGTCGGCAACCAATGCACCGCCCATTGCCTTTTTCCACTCCTCATAACCATCAATGATTTCCTGCGAAGTGGTGTGACTCAACAGTTCGGTTTCTACTGCGCCAGGGTGAATTGCCATCACGCGTACATCACTGTTAGAAACTTCTTCACGAACATTTTCGGTAATTGCGGAGACGGCAAACTTGGTTCCGACATAAGCGGCATGGTTGGGAAAAGACTTTTTGCCTGCAATAGAACTCATGTTCATGATAGTGCCAGTACCCCGCTCCTTCATCGAGCTAAGAACCGCCTGCATTCCGTTTAACAAGCCGAGAACGTTCACCTCAAACATTCTGTGCCATTCCGCTGGGTCTTGTGTATCAATCTGCCCTAGAAGCATCACACCCGCATTGTTGACTAAGCAATCTACTGGGCCATATTCAGCTTCAGCCTCTTCAATGGCAACACGGAAAGCTTTAGCATCGGTGACATCCAGTTTGCGGCACATTGTGTTGGGTAGGCCAAGCGCTTCGAGTTTTTCAATCCGGCGAGCGAGAAGTAATAGCGGGTGACCCAGTTCGGCGAAACGTCGAGCAATAGCCTCACCGATACCGGAGCTTGCACCGGTAATAACCACTAAGGATTTCTGATTAGTTTCCATATTTTCTCCTTCTTGGTGTCATGTAAATGCAGTGTACTTTTGAACTACTAGCAAGCTCAAGACCTATTTCTGCTTAGACGTTGCCTATTTCTGCTTTCTGCCCATTGTTTGAGCGCAATTCTTAACAGCGATTGCTATAGTCAAGTGATAAGGCTATTTGAGGAGGAGCGAATTATTTATCTACAACAAATCATGGATGTTTATCAGTTTTCCAAAGTGGAAGGCTTTATCGAGACTCATATTAGAGGTGTCAGTTTCTTCTGGGCAACAAAAGCTATAGCGTGTTCGCCGCTCGTCTACAATGCTGGGCTAGTGATTATTGAGCAGGGTAATAAAGTTGGATACCTCGGCGATCGTGTGTTTCACTACGATAGTGACCATTACCTTGTCCTTAGTGTGCCACTCACCTTCGAGTGCAAAACAAATGCCAGCTTAGACAACCCGTTACTGGGCCTTTTTATTGAACTCGATCTTGCCGAACTTCACAAGATGGTGATGCAACTCTCAAAACATAATGCACTCGAGAACTTTGAGCCGACATCACCATTATGTGGGGTTGAGCCGGTTGCCCTTGATTCCCAGATGCGTAAGGCAACAACTCGGCTCATGCAAGCCCTCTGCTCAGAACAGGATAGTGAAATTCTTGGTTTGTCATTAGTTAGGGAGGTCGTCTACCGCGCACTGTTGGGTAAACATGGACCTGCTCTTTATGCGCTCACCCAACACAACTCCCACTATGCGCGGATTGCTCGAAGCATAGAGATCATTCGGCGTGAGTACCAAAAACCCCTCACGATCAAGCAGCTCGCCAAAGAAGTGGATATGAGTGTCTCAGCATTTCACCGGTCGTTCAAACAGATAACCGAAAAATCTCCACTACAGTACCTCAAAGAGTATCGATTACATAAAGCTAAGAGTCTTATTCTTCATAACAATATATCTGTAGGTACGGCAGCCCTCAATGTGGGGTACGAGAGCACATCCCAGTTTAGTCGAGAGTTTAAGCGCTATTTCAATTTTTTGCCCTCTCAAGCAAGAGACTTGGGCTATGCCCAACTTGTATAGATTCAATGGGGTTGGTCTTGAGTTTAGTAAGGTGGCGCGATCGACTATGATACAGTTACCCTCAGTGTTATTCATGAGAAGCTCCCATATACAAAATTTGATCGCGTCTCGATTTTACTGGCTACTCAGAAATTACACCACAAGCCAGGCGAGGACCGCCGCCACCGAGAGGAGCTGGCTCGTCAGAAAAGTTATCTCCGTGCATATGCACCATTAGAGAACGACCATTTAAGAAGCTGACTTCTAACCGGGGAGCTAAAACAGGAGTTGTTGCTGTACCATTATTGGCCACAAATAACGGAGGTAAATCTCCCAGGTGACCATCATCCGCATAGGGGCCTTTATGGACTCCGGTATTGAATGGGTCGAAGTGCCCGCCGGCAGCTAATCCAGGTACGGTCTTGCCATCTTTCATTCCAGGGCCGCAGTCTGGATTGGTATGAATATGAAATCCATGGGAACCTGGAGTCAAATTGGTCAGATTCGGGGTAAGAAGCAAACCATATTCCGTATCTTCCAAAAGCACTGTACCAACAGCCGCGCCAATACCATTGGCATCAGTGAGATTCATTTCAACGGTAATGGCATGACCGTCAGCATAAGCTGGTGCGAGAACAGTTGCTGTCATTAGGGCTGTCAGAGAAGCAATATAAACTGATTTTTTTTTCATGGGTATCTTGGAAGTCAAAAAATAAATAACGTATGACTGGGGACAATATATTACTTGACACACGAGACAGTGTGCCAGTAATGGTTAATGCAAAGTGTATCCCAGAAAACGAAAACCATAAGGCCATATCCCTCTTCTGTCACTCTCCGAGAATGAAGATAGAATAAAATAGAGTATCAA
>NZ_CEZBFX010000078.1:0-22774 GCF_982964205.1 Roseofilum sp.
CGCAATGACTGATCTCAATGAGACTGTACTCCGTTACAGCGCAAAGCGCTGTAAGGAGTTGAAAAGGGCGAAAATGATGCGATCGCCTATTCTCCATTACCCCAATGGCTCCGGTAAGGTGAGGTGGCGTGGGTGAACAAATTTACCCTCAAAGTTGAGAGCTTTGTCTTGGAACGTGCGAGCGTTGGACAGATCTTGGCGCAGTTGGGCCCGATCCAGAGGGTCGGGGGTGTCGGCGATCAGGTGGATGAGGAGGCGGGTCGCCAGATCTCGTCCAGAGACTTGGATACGTTTTTTGGTGGGGTTGAAAAGGATGCCGTACCAGAGGGATTCAGAGCGATCGATGTGACTGAAGCCGCCTTGAGTATCGTAAGGGCAAAGTTGGCTAAAGATGCGGGTGAGGCTGATGTGATGCTGATACACGAGGATACCGATCGCGCGAACGAGGGCAATTTGACCCACAGGGCGAAACAACATATGACCTTCACCATCATAGCTTTCAAAGCTGAACCGGCGCAGGTCAGTACTCAACGCTCCCATTTCTAAGGCTTGGTAGCTGGGCAGAGTAGCAAGATAGTCAAAGAGGGTGGAAAAAGTGGCCAGAGCTTCTTCGAGTTCTTCGTCTTCCGGGCGTAGGGGAATCAGGCCTTTTTCCGTGGTTTTCCAGTGGAGATAGGGATGCTGGAGATAGGCTTCAGCCATGTCTTTGAGGGCAGGGAGGGTGGTGAGAACGGTGGATTTAGTCGAGACGGTGGTGCTATCGAAGTTCACCCTGGGGTGGCGATCGCCTTTTGCTTTCAGCAGGGGGTGGTTAACAGCAATACGACGGGCGACAATAGAAAATCCGTCATCTTCATTCAAGAGCGCCAGTTGACCAGCACTCAGGCGCACCGCCATCAGGTTGACATGGACAAAAATCGAGCGGATGCGACTCCTAGCTTGGTCGCGGGTTTCGCCAGCGAGAACGGCGGGAATAATTTCTAGACCGATGGTTTCTTGGCGCAGGCTTTGCAGTTGACTGGGAGTGATGGGGTAGTGCTGGCAGAGATCTTCGGCTGTGATGCTCGAGCCAGTGGGCTTTTTGTTTTTCTTATATTTGGGTAGGGAACCACTACGGATCAATTCCATCAAACCTTGGATACCCATCAGCCGATGTTGGCCGTCGAGGGCAAAGATAGAGAAACTAGGGTCGACATTGAGTAGTCCCAGAGTTTGGTCGCGGTTAAGGGGAGTAAATTGGGCGGCTGACTCAGTGGCGAGATCTCCATTCCATTCTGGAGCATAGGGTTCTTCGATCCAAGGAGCGCCGATCGCCGCGAGCAAAGGAGGGAATTTGTGGTTGGGACGGACAGCGAGATATTGGGCTAAAGGGGCTTGGCGCGACCAGTCGAGGGGGCGCTGTTGCAGTTGTTCAATGGTTTCAGCATCCCGGATCAAATTATGGGTTTGGGGGTCAATTTTTTTTTGAAACAGAGGTAGTTGGTGGGCGAAACGAACCCGATTAGAGAGCCATTCGAGGGTCACAGAGGCCAGATAGGCTTGGCTTCCTCCCATTTGGGTTTTTTGTACGAAGAGTTGGTGCGGGTGGCGATCGAGTTCGTCGAAGAGGGTCATTGGGGAATTAAGTAATGAGTAATAAGTGGGGGAATTAAAGTTAAAGTTGATTATCTCATTGATATCAGCCTGTTGTTTAACCAGCATTGTGGCCTCTGCACGGGTCTGCGTGCTTTGTGTCCTCCTATTCCCTGCTCCCCATTCCTTATTCCCCATTTTTAGGCCAGGTTTAGCGGTACAATAGCCTACGGTTAGCTAAAACGGCGGGAGAGCAACGCGCTCTGCCGTTATCAAGTGTTCGTTATTCTCCCCTGATCATGCCTAAAGTTCTCGTTTGCGACCCTATCGATCAAGCTGGAATTGATATCCTATCTCAAGTTGCTCAAGTTGACATCAAAACTGGCCTTCCGGTTGAAGAACTCATGAAAATCGTTCCGGAATACGATGCCCTCATGATTCGCTCAGGAACCCGTGTCACCGCAGACATCATCGAAGCAGGTGTACAACTGAAAATCATCGGTCGTGCTGGGGTCGGGGTTGATAATGTAGATGTTCCCGCAGCAACCCGCAAAGGGATTATCGTCGTGAATTCACCAGAAGGCAATACGATCGCCGCTGCTGAACATGCTCTAGCCTTAATGCTATCCCTGTCCCGTCATATTCCCGATGCTAACGAGTCCCTGAAAAATGGCCAGTGGGAGCGAAAAAAGTTTGTTGGCACTGAAGTCTATAAGAAAACCCTAGGAATTGTTGGATTAGGCAAAATTGGCTCCCATGTGGCCACAGCCGCTAAAGCGATGGGAATGAAGCTCATTGCCTTTGATCCCTTTATCTCCGCAGAACGGGCGGATCAATTGGGCTGTCGGCTGGTGGATATGGATGTTCTCATGCAAGAATCCGATTACATTACCCTCCACATTCCCAAAACTCCAGAAACGGCGAATTTAATTAATGCCGAGTCTTTGGCAAAAATGAAACCCACTGCCCGGATTATTAATTGTGCCAGAGGGGGGATTATTGATGAAGTTGCCTTAGCTGAAGCCTTGAAAAATGGTCAAATTGCTGGTGCAGCCCTCGATGTATATGCCAGCGAACCCCTAAGTGAATCTCCCTTGATGAAATTAGGTAAAGAGGTGATTTTAACGCCCCATCTAGGCGCTTCCACTACGGAAGCCCAGGTCAATGTCGCGGTTGATGTGGCCGAACAAATTCGGGATGTGCTTCTGGGACTGCCTGCACGCTCGGCAGTGAATATTCCCGGACTGCATCCGGATGCATTGGAACAGTTGCGCCCCTATTTGCAATTGGCGGAAACGTTGGGTAATCTCGTCAGTCAGCTTGTGGGCGATCGCGTCGAAAGCCTCAATATTCACCTACAAGGGGAACTTGCCAATAACCAAAGCCAACCCATTGTCATTGCCGCACTCAAGGGTTTGCTCTCACGAGCGCTGCGGGAGCGTGTTAATTATGTAAATGCCTCTATCGAAGCTCAAGAGCGAGGCATTCGCGTGATTGAAACCCGTGATGCCAGTATCTGCGATTATAAGGGGTCTCTGTTGTTGCAAGCGAAAGGCCCCTCAGAAGAACATGAGGTAACCGGTACACTCCTGGGTGATGGCGAAATTCGGATTACTATGGTTGATGGATTTCCGATTAACGTACCGCCCAATCAACATATGCTGTTTACCCGTCACCGAGATATGCCAGGGATTATTGGTAAAATTGGCTCTCTGTTAGGTAGTTTTAATGTCAATATTGCCAGTATGCAAGTCGGACGGCAAATCGTGCGCGGCGATGCAGTCATGGTACTGACGATTGACGATCCCTTACCTGAGGGTATTTTAGAGGAGATTCTCAAGGTTGCTGGAATTCGGGATGCCAATACAGTGATGTTGTAGTCTGTAGAGACTGTAGGAGCGAAAGATTTTTTGCCCCTACAGCCTGGGTTGAAGTACAAGAAACAGGGTTGATCCGATCGCCCAACAGACCCCAATTAGGTTAGGATGAGACCTAATTAAGCAACCGTGATGGGCACACCTGCAAGCCAGCAACCATGAAAGCCTGGGAATTTCTGATTCAAAAAGACCGCGATCGCGCCTGGTTACCCCTAGAACCCCCTAGCGTAGAAGTTTTAGAGGGACAATATCGTTTAGTCCTGCGCTCTAGCTATCCGCAAACGGCGATCGCCATTCACCTCAGCTACCAATTGCAACCCTCCTCCCCTCCCCAAGTTCAAACCCGTCAGCACCACACCAATAAAGAAGGCCTGATGGTCGTCTTTCCCTACACTTACCTGAAACCAGGACTATGGGAAATTGCTTGTATTGCCCATCCTCCAGATCGACCCCCCCAAAGCTATCAAGTTTCCCTAGAATCGTTATGTCTAGATCCAGAACCAGATGAAGTAGAAGAAGAGATAGAACCTGAAGCACCCCAAGAATCCGAAGAATCCGAAGAATCCGAAGCACCCGAAGCCTATGATAGTAGCTTCTTTGACGTTCCTCCTCCCCCAGAACGACCCAAACCGACCCCAGTTTTAGGCTCTTCATCATCCTGGGAAAACCTGGATCTGTCCTCCCTGGAACTCATTCTCGATCGCACCATGTATGTGCAAACCAGCAACACTCCCATTACCATAACAGGGCAGTTACGCAGAGATCGCCCCCAAACCTTTCCCCAACCCATCGCCCTGCAACTGGCCGTTACTCTGCAAAATCCCCAAAACTTGGAAATTCTCCAAGCACTTAAACACCAGCTTATTGTGCAAAGCCTACCCATCCCCTTTGAATACAGCTTTAACTTACCTCCCTTAACCTCCCTGTGTTTTATCCTCGGACAAGCTCAACTCTTTGAGTCCTGGATAACTCCAGCTCTCCCCGCTCAAGTCCCCCAAGCTCCCCCAACACCCCTCACCGAAATCCAATTTAGTATCACTACCGGTTTGCAACAACTTATGGAGGCCATTACCAATCGACGGGATACGGAGGAAACGACCAAACCGTCCATTCTTCCCTTCCCTCTAACAAGCGATCCCATACCTCCACCTGCCACTGTCAACCCTCCCGCCGTCAACCTCGACTTATTTAACATCGCTAAAGAGTCCCCACCAGAGACCGATCAACCCTGGAAAGCGTCCGCATCCCCTTCTCTTCCTCCCCAACTGTTTCCCCCCTCTGACTCTCCCAAAGTCAAATATCTGCAATTACCCTCACTCCAAGGCATCCAACCCCCTCCCGATCTCGATTTACCCCAACTTCCCCCTTCATCTGAACCGCCCAAACCAAAGCTCAATCTCACCTTACCCCCCCTGAATCTCAATCACCAAGCCCAGGAAGAAACGCCCGAACTCCCAGAACCCTCTCCCCCTTCCCCCGTAGATGAAGCGTTTCATTCCCTACATCTGCAAGATAAATTTAGCGAGCGACTCAACGATCTAGCTAAAGAGGCAGAAGATTGGGTAGAAGAAAATACTGACTCGGAAGAAGAAGAGGCGCTCGCGGCAGACTTTGAAGAAGATAATGTGATTGAAGGCGAGTTAGTCGAAGAGGACTCTACCCATAGTTTAGAAGGTACCGCCAGTTTTCCCTTGCTCCTCGCGCCAGCAGAAGAGTCCCAAGAAATTGTCTTAGATCGGAGCTACGCCCAGCCAGATATTGGATCTGAGGCTCTAGAAGAACCATCTGAACCAGAAGCCCTATCTTTTCCAGCTCCTTTACCGACTCCCCTCTTGGAAGCGCCAGAGCGAGATTGGATCGCTGAAGAAATTATTCCCATTAAAGCCTCTTTAGCCACGCGATCGCCCCATATCCACATTAAATACTGGTTAGTAGATGCCCAAACCCGTACCCTCTTAGAAGAACCGCGCTGGATCGTCGATCTAGTTCCGGATGGTCGAGATCGTCGCAGTATTGTATTTAACTTTACTGTTCCTAAAGGAGCCATGGAAATCCAATTTGAGGCGATCGCCGTCGAACTGATTGGCCAACGGGAAAGCCATAAAACCAGTTTCCGCCGCCTGATCGTTCCCCCCAACTTACACCAAGTCACATTTGAAGAACTCGAACCCTAGGGCAATTCCTGGTGCAATTGCTAAACTAGGAAAAATCTCATCAGTAACTCGTAACCCATGTCCTTAATCTCCAAACTTTCCTGTATCAGCCTAACCTCCCTCCTGGTTAGCTTCATCTCCCCTGCATTAGCTCAACTTCCCCTTACTCCTGCCAGTTTTGAAGACTTCCTTCCCACCCTGTTAACGCCCCTCGAACAACAAGCTTATCAGGCGATCGGACAAGAAAAAACCCTAGAATTAGCCCAACAAACATGCAGCGCCTTAAACTCCGGACAAACCCTCGAAGAACATATCAACACGGTAGCTCAACAACTTGCTACAGAAGGCGTTACCGAAGCCCAAGCCCAAGCTGTTGCTGGATTCAGTAGCAAAGTCATTGTTGCTGGCATTGCCACCCTTTGCCCCGAACACCTCACCAACTTACAACAGCTCGAAATTCCTCTTCGTTAAAACACTCACCAATCAACAGGGAAAAGCATCTCATTCTCTGTTCTAAATCACTAATCCCCAACTATGTCCATTATTCTCACGCTGACCGTTGTTGTTCTTGGTTTAATTTCTTTCATTAGTGAATGGCTTCCTGCCGATATTACCGCTCTCTCCATTGCCATTGCTTTAATGTTACTGGGACTGGTCACTCCTGAAGAAGGAATTTCTGGCTTTAGTAATCCTGCTACAGTCACCGTTATGGCCATGTTTATCCTCAGTTCAGGAATTACCAAAACCGGCGTGATTCAAGTTGTTCGGAACCGGATAATCCGTTGGGCAGGAAATAATCCCTCTCAGCAAGTTTTCGTCATGGGTTCAATTGTCGGGCCCATCTCAGGATTCATTAATAATACCGCAATTGTAGCCATCTTTTTGCCGATTATTGAAGAATGGAGTAAACGCCAAAAAATTTCACCCAGTAAGCTGCTCATTCCCTTATCCTATTCCACAATTTTAGGCGGATTGCTCACCTTAATCGGCACATCAACAAATATTCTCGCCAGTGGTGTATCGGCTCAACTCGGCTATGGTGAATTTTCAGTCTTTCAGTTTACAAAATTGGGAGTATTAGTATTTATTATTGGTCTCACCTATTTAGCTTTAGTCGCGCCCAAATTACTCCCCGATCACCAAACCTACCTCGTAGGAGAAGATTATAACCTCAAAGACTATGTCAGTGAAGTCGTCATTAGTCCGCGATCGAGCTTAATTGGCAAGACGTTACAAAGAACCAAAATTCAGCGTAAGTTTGACTTAGATGTACTCGAAATCATTCGTGATAAACAGCGCTTTTCCCAGCCTCTAGGAGATAAAGTGCTAAATGCCGGTGATATTCTGGTGATTCGGAGCAGTCGAGAGGAATTACTAAAAATTCGAGAATCCAGGGGGCTTGAAATTTTGGCCGATGTCAAATTTCAAGAACAACCCATCGAAAAAGTTATTGCTTCAGGAGAAGAAAAAATTGCAGAAGTTCTCATTTTATCTAATTCACGATTGATTGGAACAACCTTAAAAGAGTTGCGATTTAGACAACGCTACAATGCGACCGTCTTAGCTATTAGAAGAGGGGCAGAATTTGTCCAAGGACGACTCGGTAAAATACGATTGAAATTTGGGGATTTGTTATTGGTTCAAGGGCCAAGACAGAGTTTCTTAGGTTTACAAACGACCCGCGAATTGCTGGTTTTAGAAGAAAAGCCAGTAGATATTTCAAGGCGACAAAAAGCAAAAACAGCCCTGGGAATTACAACCGGAGTGATTGTGTTAGCCGCTTTTAATATCTTGCCGATCTTAGTCAGTTCTTTAACTGGCGTAGTGTTAATGATTATGACGGGATGTTTAAAACCAGGGGAAGTTTATGGGTCTGTGCGCTGGGATGTCATTTTCCTCTTAGCCAGCTTAATTCCTCTAGGTATAGCGATGAATAAATCTGGGGCAACTCAATGGTTAGCTCAAAAATTAATTCATTTAGGAGGGAATTTTTCGGGTTATTGGATACTGTTTTTTTTCTTTATTATTACTTCCCTGCTCACCGAAATTCTTTCCAATAATGCCTCCGTCATTCTAATGTTACCCATTGCTGTGGAAGTCGCTAAAACCCTAGACTTAAACCCTTATGCTTTCATGTATGCGGTTGTTTTTGCAGCCTCCAATAGTTTTATGACTCCGATTGGATATCAAACGAATGCCATGGTGTATAGTCCAGGAGGCTATAAGTTCTTTGACTTTACCAAAGTAGGCGCACCCTTAAGCATCTTAATGATGTTTACGGTTCCCTTATTGATTAACTTTATCTATGGTTTATAGGGAATGGGTAATCGGTAATGGTAAGCATTCCTTACGCACATAAATACAGTGTCGCGTGGCTTCACTGAGCGGAGTGACAAAGGCATCTATCCAGATTAACTTTCCTCTAAAACTGTTTAGGGTTTGGTTGAAGGTTTTTTCCTCGTCCTGAGTCCAGCGCCCTCGATATAAAATGACTAGCCCCCCTGGTTTCAAAAAGGGAAAGGCATACTGTACACAGACTTCAGCTTTGGCTACAGCTCGGATTAAACAAAAATCATACTGTTGATAATAGTCCGGTTGATGATGGATCTGTTCGGCTCGGCCCACAGTAGCCCTAATATTGGGTAACTTTAGGGTGGCGATCGCCTCTTCTAAAAACAGGATCTTCTTTTGCGTACTATCGAGCAACGTTAACTCTAATTGCGGATAAATTGCTCCTAAACTAAACGCCACCGGAAATCCCGGAAATCCTCCGCCAGTGCCAATATCCAGACCTCGTAGGGGTCGATCCATAGCCCAAGGTTGGAGCGGTAAATCTTGCGGTTGAGAGGAAGATAGAGCAAACGCCAGAGGGCGAATAGAATCCCATAAATGCTTTTCCCAAAACTCGGTTGCTTCCGTAATGCGGGTTAAATTCATGTGGCGATTCCCCGCTAAAATTAAGCCATAGAGCTGCTGGAATTGATCTAATTGGCTGGGGGTCGGTTGCCAACTCATCGTCTGTTCCCAAATCTCCAGAGAAGGAGGTAGGGGGGGAATGGATTGGAAAATCTCCATTGGTCACAAGTTAAGGTTGTCAGCTAGTTGTCAAGGAGGAGGTAATAGGCAATAGGCATTTGTAACAAGTTAACGCTGTAAGCTAATCGATGCCATGGAACCAATAACAAGGGGGCTAGATTTCCTAGCCCCTGTAACACATCAGGAATTAACCTGATTGTCGCAATTTACGCTTCCTCGTTGTTTAACAAGTTCTGAATCTGATTTAAAGCGGCTGCACCAATATTGAAAAGGGCCCATCCTCCAGCTATCGCTATCGGTAGCAAAACGACGACTACACGCCAATCCATAGTGTTCTCCTCCAAATTCAGTAAAGTTTTTTATCGATTTATCTTACTTCTAGTTTTACCGCAAAGTGAGACGCTTGTGTACTCTCAATTGCTTATGTCCCCAAATCTGGGAAACAGTCGTGAATAGCTGGATGGACAATATGATTATTCTTGATATTCACGCCCTTGGCTAAAGCAGGATTTTGCTTCAGAGCACCAACTCCTGCATGGGCTAATTGCAACACATAGGGCAGCGTCGCATTATTCAAGGCTTGGGTTGCTGTCCAAGGCACTGCTCCCGGCATATTGGGGACACCATAATGGACAACCCCTTCTTCTATATAAATGGGTTGGGTGTGGGAAGTGGGGTGTAGAGTTTCGATACATCCCCCTTGGTCAACGGAAACATCAATCAGCACAGAACCCGGTTTCATTCTCCCCACCAAACTACGGGAAACTAATTGAGGGGCACGACGACCTAAGACTAAGACCGCACCAACAAGCAGATCTGCCTGGGGAACCACTCGTTCAATTTGGGCCGAATTGCTATAGAGCAGTTCCACTCTTGAGCCAAACAGGGTTTCTAGCTCTGCCAGGCGCTCCACATTAATATCTAGAATTTGGACTTTGGCTCCCATTCCTATGGCAATGCGGGCTGTTTCTGTACCAACGACACCGCCGCCAAGAATGACGACTTGTCCGGGACTAACTCCTGGAATACCGCCTAATAGAACTCCTCGGCCTCCCTGTTGTCGCTCTAAGAAACGGGCCCCAAACTGCACAGATAGCCGGCCAGCAATAACGCTCATGGGGGTGAGCAGGGGTAGGCGACCATCTGGTAATTCTACGGTTTCATAGGCGATCGCCAACGTTCCTGATTTTATTAATTTTTCCGTTAAGGGGCGATCGGCCGCCAAATGCAGATAAGTAAACAATAACTTTCCAGAAGTCAAAAACCCATACTCAGAAGCTAACGGTTCCTTTACCTTCACCACCAACTCCTGATCCCAGGCCAGATCTGGAGAAGGGACAATTTTTGCCCCCACATCTAAGTAATCTCCATCCATGAACCCAGCCCCGTCACCGGCTCCAGTTTCCACAAAGACCTGATGACCCCGTTCAGTCAACACCCGCACACTACTAGGGGTGAGTCCCACTCGAAATTCTTGATCTTTCCGTTCTTTAGGAACTCCGATATCCATCAATTACCTCTTCATGCTGAAATCCCTCTAGATCCAGCTTATATCAATTAAAAATTAAAAATGGGTAAGTTGGGGGCAAATTGGCTGACTACGAGGCGATACGAGATCTAGATGCTTCTGCCTTTCCTACTCCCTATTCCCTAGGAAATAGCCTGTATTGCTTAGGGTCTAAGGTTTCAAGCTGTACTTCTCCAGAAGACAGAAGTGCTATATAACTGCTCTAGGGTATTCCTGACTGAGCAGAAAGGACTCAAATGGCATTATAATTAGGGTAAATATTAAGAATTGTAAACTTTAACAACTTTTACCCTCAATTATGGCTGAACTCAAACCCACTGTATCCCCCAAACTTCCCCAACCCAAACTCGGATTTAACGATTATGCCGAGCGCCTCAATGGTCGAGCTGCCATGGTCGGTTTTATCGTTACTCTAGTCATTGAATACCTCACCGGACAGGGTGTTCTAAGTTGGTTAGGATTAAATTAAAGGGGAAGGCAAGAGGCCACCAGTCTCTTGTGAACATGAATCTTCGATAGAGAAATGATCTGAGTACAACAAGTAGGGGCAAAAAAGATGCAAGCCCCTACTGCCTTTTCTAGAGCGCTTGGCGCTCCAGCTAATCCTGATCATCCTCCATCGGATCGTAGATTAGCTCTTCCTCCTCCAAATCTAAATCCATATCGATCGCCGGCTCGGTCTTTTTCGCCTTTCCTTTCGGGGTTTTGCCCTTCTTCGTCCCTGGCTTCTGGGCACTCGATTTTGGATCTAAGCGGTAGGCTGTGCGGTCATCGACCACCAAATCCTGCAAATCGTCCACATCCGACTCTGAATTATCAAACATCGGATACGACATATTCCGGCCAGTCGGAGGAGACAACTCATCAGACATCACCCCATATTCGGAATCATCAGACCCACCCGAATATCCATGGCCAGGCAAGAAGCTGTCTGATAGACCCGATCCCACAATTTCGTCATCGAGATCCCCCCTCGTATCATAATCGGGGGAAATTTGGCCCCTAAATCCATCCTCATAGGCATTAAACCCAGTTCCCGCTGGAATCAAGCGCCCGATAATCACATTTTCCTTCAAGCCCCTCAACCAGTCCGACTTACCCTCGATCGCGGCCTCCGTCAGCACCCGCGTCGTCTCCTGGAAACTCGCCGCACTAATAAAGCTATCCGTGTTCAACGAAGCCTTCGTAATCCCCAGCAGTACTGGAGTATACCGGGCAGGTGCACCCCCCGTAATCGACATCGCCTCATTCACTTGCTCCACTTGGTATAACTCCATCAGCTCCCCAGGTAACATCGTCGTATCTCCCCCATCATCCAGGCGCACCTTAGAAGTCATCTGGCGAACAATCACCTCAATATGTTTGTCGGCAATATCAATCCCTTGAGACTGGTATACCCCTTGAACCGCATCCACCAAAAACTGTTGCACTTCAGCCAAAGCCGCCATCGCCGCTTCGTAATGGGACATTCCCTGCTCTAAGTACCAACCAAACTTAATTTCCAGCAGTTCGTGGGGATTTTGTTGGCCATCAGAAATCGGGCCTCCCGCTTCGACTCGTTCCCCTTCCACCACCATTAAGCTCTGGCCGGGCAGGAGCGTATACGTCGTCAGGGTACCATCAACTTCCACAACGCGGATGGCTCGCACGTCATCTTCTCCTTCCACCGTTTGGATTTCCCCAGGACGACGGGCTAAGACACAGGCTTCCTTCGGTTTGCGCGCTTCTAGCAGTTCTTCAATCCGGGGCAGACCTTGAATAATATCACCAGTTTTAGCCCGCTCGAAGACCAGCAGCACCAGTTTATCGCCCCGTTGGACTAGTCCCCCATCTCCCAGGTGCAGGACCGCACCCGGAGAAACTCGATAGGGACGAGCCGCACGCAGGACTAGAGTTTTGTCGGTGGGGTCAATGAATTCAACTTTGCTCGACTCTGGAAGCCGAATGCCCGGCGCAACCTCCGTGCCAGCCACCAGTAGATCTCCTTCTTTCACTTGGAGCTGGTCCATTTGGTCTTGCAGATCTAGGGTTCGGCGATCGCTCCCTCGAACCACCAGCAAGCGTCTAACCTGCTCATCCTCATCCCGCAGCCCAGCAATTTCCCCCGGGGAATTACACAGAATCTCCGTTGAAGCAATCACATCCCCAGCCCCAACTTGGGCCCCATCTTCAACCAACAGTTGCGTCCGAATTTGTCCTTGGGTTAGGTCCGCTATCCCTTCCCGGCGAATCAACAGAGACTCTAGAATCACCAACTGGAGGCGCATCACTTCAATCACCTCCCCATCTTCCGTGGTTTCGTTCAGCTCTGGAGCCGGCACCAGTTCAATATCGGCCACCAGTTCTAAGCCCTCCAAGGAACTTCCTTTCGCACTCGAGGTCTCACCCGCATAATCCGGGTTAATCTCCAGGATTAAGTGGGTGCGCACCAAATCTACCCCTTGAACCGATTTAATCCGCTCGCCATCCTTGTAGGGCAACCGTTGCGCTGTGCGCAGTTGGATCAGGTCTTTTTCGCCCGTGGAAGTAGACGGCCCCGAAGGACTATCCGAGACGGGGTACTCCGCCACCGGGCGCAACAGGGCACCCATCCCTTCTGGGGTTTGCACGATTTCTAGGGTGCAGAGCTGCTCGATCTCTTGGCCCATCACCACTTCTGGAGGACGAACGATGCCTTCCGTGGGCATCTGTTCGGGGTCGGTAATCAGATGGAGTGTGCCCGGTTTAATGATGATTTCCCGCAGGATATCGTTTTTCTGCACCACCGTGACGATGCCAGAGGTTTGGCAGAAGATATCTTTGACTACTTCCGTTCCCGCTTCCACATATTGGCCGTCTTCAACCATCAGCAGGGAAATATCTTTGTTGACTTCGTGGGACTCTTCCGGAATCCAGAGTAAGGTTCCCCCTTTGACCACTTCTTGGCCGTATTTGCTCGTACCGCTGCGCCGTTTGGTTTCAATCCCCGCATAACGGATCGTTCCCCCCGTTAGGGTGCGATAGCTCTGGTCAATCAGTTCGGCAACGACCTGGCCAGAGGTCACTTTACTTCCCGGGGTGGCCAGCAGGGAAAACTGCTCGCCCTCGCGGGTCGTGATCAAGTAGATTTCCTTACTACCTTTGTCTTTAATGGTGACTGTTGCTTGGTCTAGAGTGACTTGGGCGGTAATAATTTCCACTTCACGCCCTTCCGGTCCCTCCGGCAGGCGCACCAGTCCACCGTGTTTGGTGGTGATGGTACTCATGGCAAGGACATCGAGCGATTGCATCCGGTCTTGGTTTTTGACCACAGGTTTGGCATCGGAGGGCAGGTTATAGACTTCTCCAGATAAAACCCAAATCAGGCCTCCTGTCCGGGCAATAACGGTGGTTGCTCCTTGGCGATCGCGTTTTTCTTCCGGAATAATGCCCTCAAAACAGACTTCTCCAGCAATGTCAGTACTGACATCTTTGGTGGCTCGTTCTGTGGAGCGGCTCGCTGCCCTGGAGGGAGGGGTATTGGCAATAATCGTGCCTGGTTTAATCATCTGGCCGTCTTCAACGAGCAGACGAGAACCTGCACTGATGGGAATTTTGTGGATATTATGTTTCTTTTTCTGATCAAGAGCGCCTGCACTTTGCTGGGTTTCTTCGCTATCCAACTCCCGGATTTCCACATCCACAATCAGCTCGAGTACACCTCCGGTTTCTACCCGAATTTCTTGGCCCTGTTGGGTTTTGATTTTACGGGTTTTGACTTCGGCATAGTTGATTTTGCCCCCAGTGGGAGCGAGGATATCTCGGGCAGCCCCGGAGAATACGCCCCCCGTATGGAAGGTTCTCATGGTGAGCTGGGTACCGGGTTCGCCGATGGATTGGGCGGCGATAATGCCGACGGCTTCACCCAAATCGACGGGGGCATGGTGGGCCAAACTCCAGCCATAGCACGCCTGGCAAACCGAGCGCGCCGCTTCGCACGTCAGGGGCGATCGCACTTTGACCGTTTTCGTGTGTTTGGCCACTGCTTTGGCTAGGTCTTCACTGAGCCAATCATTGCGCTTGGCCACCAACTCCCCGGTTTCCGAGACCACATCTTCAGCCAAAGAGCGACCCAACAGGCGATCGGCTAGGGGAATCAGGACGCGATCGCCCTCGCACATGGCTTCGACGGTAATTCCCCGGGCTGTTCCGCAGTCGAGTTCGCGAATAATCACATCTTGGGAGACATCCACCAAGCGCCGGGTTAAATATCCACTATCTGCCGTCCGCAGGGCCGTATCAACCAGACCTTTTCTAGCTCCATAAGAGGAAATAATATACTCGGTTACCGTTAACCCTTCCCGGAAATTGGTTTTAATGGGCAAGGAAATAATTTCCCCCTGGGGGTCGGCCATCAGCCCCCGCATTCCCACTAACTGACGCACCTGGGAAATATTCCCCCGTGCCCCAGAAAACGCCATCATATACACGCTATTCAGGGGATTGGTCGCCTTAAAATAGCGGACCACTTCATCCTTGAGGGCTTCACTGGTGGAGTTCCAGGTATCAATTACCCGTTGAAAGCGTTCTACTTCCGTAATTTCACCTTTAGAATAGCGCAATTCAATTTCGCGGATTTGTTCTTCAGCAGCTTCGAGTAATTCTTGTTTGGACGGAGGAATCTGCAAATCATCTACACTGATACTGACTCCAGCACGAGTGGCGAAGCGAAAGCCCAGATTTTTGAGCCGGTCTGCCATTTGGGAAGTTCGAGCGCTACCGTATTGGGTAAATGCAGCAGCAATCAGTTTTTTCAGTTGGCCTTTATCAATAACGCGATTTTTGAAGATCATGGGAATTAGGGAATGGGGAATAGGAAATAGGGAATAGGGAATGGGAAATAGGGAATGGGGAATCCCTCTATGACCCATTCTCCTTCTGCTACGTGAAGCACTTATTGGTCAGAGAAGTCGGTAGAAATCGATTCATAGGTCGGTCGATTGGGCGATCGCCGGCCGGTTCCTTCTTGCATCAAGTCGATTTCCACATCGCTGGAATCTCCATCTTCACGAGTCTCGACTTTATGCACCCCAATGTCTAAACAGAGGGATTGCAATTCTCGCATCAGCACCTTAAATGATTCTGGCGTTCCCGGTCGGGGAATGGCTTTACCTTTAACAATGGCATTGAGAGCCTCATTTCGGCCTTGCATATCATCAGATTTCACGGTCAGTAACTCTTGCAAGGTATAGGCTGCACCAAAGGCCTCAAGCGCCCAAACTTCCATTTCTCCGAACCGTTGTCCACCCTGTTGGGCTTTTCCACCCAAAGGCTGTTGAGTCACCAAGGAGTAAGGACCAGTTGAGCGAGCATGGATCTTATCATCTACTAAGTGAACCAATTTCAGCATATAAGCTTTACCCACCGTAATCGGGCGGTCAAAGGCCTCACCTGTGCGGCCGTCGAACAACTGGATTTTGCCTGCATTTTTGGGGTCATAGAGCCACTCTTTACCTGTGTAATGGGCAGCTTCTTTGAGTTTGTTATGTACTGTCGCCCTAGACATTTCCCGGCTGTGCATTTCATCAAAGGGTTGCAGCTTAAACCGGCGCTCTAGGTTTTCACCTGCCCATCCCAACAGACATTCAAATACTTGACCCACATTCATCCGGGAGGGAACCCCTAGGGGATTTAAGACGATATCCACGGGGGTGCCATCGGGCAGGTAGGGCATATCTTCCAGGGGCAAAATCCGGGAAATAATCCCCTTATTCCCATGTCGTCCTGCCATTTTATCGCCCACTTGGATCTTCCGTTTTTGGGCCACATAGACGCGGACGACCATATTGGCTCCAGGGGGCAGTTCATCTCCTTCTTCGCGGGTAAAGATACGCACGTCTACCACGCGCCCCTTTTCACCATTAGGAACTCGCAGGGAGTTATCCCGCACATCGCGGGCTTTTTCACCGAAAATGGCTCGGAGGAGTTTTTCTTCTGGGGGTTGGTCGGATTCCCCTTTAGGAGTCACTTTACCTACGAGGATATCCCCGGATTCTACCCAAGCGCCTTTACGGATAATGCCGCCTTCGTCTAAGTTCCGCAGGGAGTCTTCACCGACGTTGGGAATTTCGCGGGTGATTTCTTCAGGGCCAAGTTTGGTTTGCCGAGCTTCAATTTCGTATTTTTCTACGTGGATAGATGTATACAGATCTTCGGAAACCAGACGCTCGGAAATCAGGATTGCGTCCTCGTAGTTGTAGCCTTCCCAAGGCATGTAGGCTACTAGGATATTTTGACCTAGGGCTAACTCTCCCCCTTCTGTGGCACTGCCGTCAGCGAGAATTTGACCGACTAATACGCGATCGCCTTCATAAACAATGGGACGCTGAGATAAACAGGTATCCTGGTTTGACCGTTGATATTTTTGCAACTGATATTCAACAATCTGGGGAATCGCTCCTTCTGACCCCTCCTCCGATGCTTCTAGATCGGAGGTGACCTGAATCCTGGTTGCGTCTACAAAGCTAACAACACCATTGGTTTTGGAGACAATAACCATGCCGGAGTCGCGGGCAGCTTGGGGTTCCAGACCTGTCCCTACCAAGGGTCGCTCTGGCCGGAGTAGGGGCACGGCTTGCCGTTGCATGTTCGATCCCATCAGGGCGCGGTTCGCATCATCATGTTCCAGGAAGGGAATTAAGGAGGTTGCCACCGAGATAATCTGTACGGGAGAAACGGCTACATAGTCTACCTGGGTGGGGGCAGCGGTGGTAAATTCTTGGCGATAGCGCACGGGAATAATTTCCCCTAAGATTTTGCCTTCTTCATCGCAAGAAATGTCTCCGGGAGCTACCTGGAGGTCGTCTTCTTCATCAGCTGTCATGAAGAGGGGAGCTAGATCTCTGCGTACATATCCGTTTTCTACACGATAGTAAGGAGTCGCAATAAAGCCGAATTCGTTGACCTTGGCGTGAGTGGCTAAGGAACCTATCAATCCCGCGTTGGGGCCTTCTGGGGTTTCAATGGGGCAGATGCGGCCGTAGTGGGAGGGGTGAATATCCCGTACGGCAAAGCCGGCTCGTTCGCGGGTGAGTCCTCCTGGTCCTAGGGCGCTTAACCGCCGTTTGTGGGTCAGTTCCGCTAGGGGGTTGGTTTGATCCATGAATTGGGAGAGCTGGGAAGAGCCGAAGAACTCTTTGATCGCGGCCACGAGCGGCTTAGGATTGACTAGGGAGGTGGGGGTGAGGGAGTCGGAGTCAGAGACGGTCATGCGCTCGCGGATGATACGTTCTAGGCGATTTAAGCCTACTCTGACTTGGTTTTGTAGAAGTTCGCCTACGGAGCGAATCCGCCGGTTCCCCAAGTGATCGATGTCATCAATACTACCGAGATCGAATTCCAGGTTAATCAGGTAGTTGATGGCAGACATGATGTCTTTGGGGGTGAGGACTCTGATGCTGGCGGGGACAGTTAAGCCCAGTTTTCGGTTCAGTTTATAGCGCCCAACTTTGCCGAGATCGTAGCGTTTGGGGTCAAAGAATCTGGACTCTAGGAGTTGTTGTCCGCCGTTGACGGTGGGGGGTTCTCCAGGTCGCAGTTTGCGGTAGAGTTCGAGGAGGGCTTCTTCGTCGGAGAAGTCTCCTTCTTTTTCGATGGTTTTTTGGAAGTAGTCGGGGTGGCGCAGACCTTCCAAGATTTCACCGGTACTCATGCCTAGGGCTTTGAGTAGGACTTGGGCGGAGAGTTTGCGGGTTTTGTCGATTCTTACCCAAACAAGGCCGTTTTTGTCGGTTTCAAATTTGAGCCATGCGCCTCGGTTGGGAATTAGGGAGGCATTGTAGGTGCGACGGCCATTTTTGTCGGTTTCGGACTTGTAGTAGACTCCTGGAGACCGGACAATTTGGTTGACAATTACCCGTTCTGCCCCGTTAATAATGAAGGTTCCGCGATCGGTCATCAAGGGCAGTTCGCCAATGAAGACTTCTTGTTCTTTAATTTCTCCCGTTTCTTTGTTGATTAGACGGGTGGGCACGTACATTTGCACGGCATAGGTTGCGTCCCGGCGTTTGGCTTCGTCTACTTCGTATTTGGGACGTTTGAGTTTATAGTTTTTGCCAATAAAATGAAGTTCGAGTTTTCCGGTATAGTCAGAGATGGGAGAGAAGCTATCGAGTTCTTCAATTAATCCTTCTTCTAGAAACCAGCGAAAGCTTGAGCGTTGGATTTCGACCAGATCGGGTAGGGTAAACTGGGTGGAAGTTTCGGTAATCTGATTCATTATCAAGAGTGGGTAATTAGCTAGGAAAATTCAGGGAATAGGGAATAGGGAATAAGTTTTTCCGTGTCTGCGTGTCCTTTCCTCCACGCGTCTTTGCGCGTTCACATCTGTGTGTCCCTCTATCTTCCGATACCCCCATCCCCCCCATCTACAACGTGGGCAGTTGGAAGAGGGTTTGGGCGTTTTGGGTAGTTGAGAGTGCTAGGGTTTCTAAGGGGATGTCTCGCAGAGAGGCGATCGCCTCTGCCACATAGCGAACATAAGCCGGTTCATTCCGTTTGCCTCGTTTGGGGACAGGAGCTAGGAAGGGACAGTCGGTTTCGATCAGGAGGCGATCGCTGGGCACCATTTGACAGGATTCTTGAATTTGAGTGGCTTTTTTAAAGGTGACTGTGCCACTAAAGCTAATATAAAACCCTAGGTCTAAAAACCATTGGGTTTCTTCTGGTGTTCCTCCCCAACAATGCATCACTCCTTTGAGTTCTCCATGGGTTTGGTAAAATTCTCTCAGGTATTCGGCTAAGGGGGCTGCTGCATCCCGACAGTGAATAATCACGGGTAAACCCAGTTTATGGGCAATTTCCAGTTGCGCCTCTAGGGCTTGCTGTTGTTGCTTTCGGTTACTTGCTTTGTAAAAATCTAAGCCTGTTTCCCCGATCGCCACCACTTTGGGATCGCTTTGGGCTAAATTAAAAATCTGCTCCCCTATTTCTGGAACCCAATCCTGGCTCTCTAGGGGATGGAAACCAACGGCAAAATAGAGTTCCTCATACTGGTGGGCTAAGGTTTGGATACTTTCAAATTCCTTGGGGGTCACACATGAATGGATCAATTGAACCACTTCTGCTGTAGACCATCGGTTTCTTATATCGTCTCTTTCTTGATTGTACACATCAAAGTTGATGTGTACATGGGTATCGATTAACTGCATGATTCTCCCAAATTTCAGGGTTTAACAAGCACTCTCAAGGGTCAGCAATAGCCGAAACCGCTTTACCCAACTCTCGATCGTTAACCGAATCCTGGCGATCGGGCCCAAATTTTCAGGAGGATAATCTTGGGCTGATGACCTAGGGGGAAGGAGTTTGGGGTCAATTGACGGTGGGTTAGGAGATGAAGTTACCCCAAACTGATAGGGGATAGGATGGGGATTGTTCTCAGGAGACTGCTGGAGTTTCAAGTTTTTTCAGCGCTTGGGCTAGACGGGCTTTACGACGAGATCCAGTGTTCCGGTGAAGTACGCCTCGTTTTACCGATTTATCAATTTTGCTGTACGCTTGATTCATCAGAGTTTGAATTTCCTGCGCTTTTTCTGGGCTAGGGCTGGCGCTTTGCTCTTCAACGGCGGTAAAGAATTTTTTCATCAGAGTCCTTACCGCAGATTTATAGGCTTTGTTCCGGAGACGATTGCGTTCCGCAATTTGAACGCGCTTGATAGCAGACTTGATGTTAGGCACGGTGTTTAAACTTGGGGTAACAGTAACAGCATTCGGGATAGACCCGATATTAAGATTAAGTGTCAGACATTTGAGTATAGCATTTATTCTGCTGAGTTGGATCTTACCCGACCCGTCAAATCCACGTTAAGCTATAAGATGACGATGACCTGGATTAAGGAGGTGGAACCCTTGGGTGGCTTCTGGAGTCCGGGTTACGTCAATGGGGAGACTTAAAGTGGCAATCAATCTAACCTATGCTGAGAATTATTAGCCAGCGATCTGAAGCAGAATCGGAATTACGACGGATTTGCGATCGCACCTTTGATGAGGAAATGGTTCATAAAGAGGCGACGGTTCAGCAGGTGCTGCAAACCGTAAGGCGCAACGGCGACGGGGCCCTTTTGGACTATACGGAAGAGTTTGATGGCCAACGGCTGGAGGTGAGTCAGTTGCGCGTCAGTGCCCTGGAATTAGAGGCGGCCTATCAGCAAGTGGATAAACCTTTGTTGGATGCCATTGAGTTGGCCAGTCGTCAAATTGAAGCATTTCATCGCCAACGCGCTCCTAAGTCTTGGGTCCATTTTGGGGAACATGAAGTGGTGTTGGGCAAGCATTATACCCCGGTTGACCGGGCGGGAATTTATATTCCGGGAGGACGGGCCGCTTATCCGAGTACGGTGTTGATGAATGCAATCCCAGCTAAGGTTGCCGGTGTCCCCCGAATTGTCATGTGTACGCCACCGGGGTCCAATCAAGGCATTAGCCCAGCCGTGCTGGTCGCTGCTCAGTTTGCTGGGGTGGATGAGATTTATCGGATCGGAGGCGCTCAGGCGATCGCTGCCTTAGCCTATGGTACACAAACGGTTCCCAAGGTGGATTTAATTACAGGGCCGGGAAATATTTATGTGACGCTAGCCAAGAAAATGGTCTATGGGATCGTGGGAATTGATTCGTTGGCTGGGCCCTCGGAAGTGCTGGTGATTGCTGATAGTGAGGCGAACCCGGTGCATGTGGCCACAGATTTGTTGGCCCAGGCGGAGCATGACCCGATGGCGGCGGCAATTTTAATCACGACTGACCGCACGTTAGCCAGACAGGTGGCTACGGAAGTGGAGCAACAGCTCATTAACCATCCGCGACAAATTCTGACGGAAAAGGCGATCGCCCATTATGGGTTAATTGTGGTCGTTGAGTCTTTAGACGAAGCTGTAGAACTCTCCAATTTGTTTGCTCCTGAACATTTAGAACTGGAAGTCGCCGAACCCTGGGATCTCCTCCCTCAAATTCGCCATGCTGGAGCGATTTTCCTCGGCTATTCGACTCCAGAAGCGGTGGGAGATTATTTAGCCGGGCCCAATCATACTCTACCGACTTCAGGAGCGGCTCGCTATGCCTCAGCCTTGGGGGTAGAAACCTTTATGAAACATTCAAGCTTAATTCAATATTCCCCCACTGCTTTAAATAAAATGGCCAGCGCCATTATTACTTTGGCTGATGCAGAAGGGTTGCCCTCCCATGCCCATTCTGTACGGGTGAGAACTTCTTCTCCAGAGCAAGATTAGGGCGTTATGAAGGAGCAGAATCATCCCCAGTTGTATCGATGGCTCAAGGATCGAATTAGGCGATCGCCAGGGGGCAAAATTACCTTTGCTCAGTATATGGACTCGGTGCTATATCACCCTGAATTTGGCTATTACAGTGCCTATCAGACGGAAATTGGCAAATTTGGCGATTACTTCACTTCGGCCAGTCTAGGAGCCGATTTTGCCCAGCTTTTGGCCTGTCAATGGGTGCAAATGTGGCAGATTTTGGGCTGTCCCACTCCCTTTTCAGTAGTAGAAATGGGCGCAGGAACCGGACAAGTGGCGGCCGATGTCTTAAGGTATTTAGAAACCTATAATATCGCTTTTTTTCAGAGTCTCGATTATCGGATCGTGGAACAATCTCTGGGATTAAGGCAGATACAGAAACAAAATTTAGCGCCTTGGTTAGGGGAACACCCGCGAGTTCAATGGTGCGACTGGGCGGATTTAGGTTTGATTCAGGGCTGTTTTTTTTCTAATGAATTAGTCGATGCGTTTCCAGTGTCTTTAGTCGTGCGTTCTGGGGAGAAGCTGCAAGAAGTGTTTGTTACCTTGGACGATCGAGACAATGTGGTGGAGGTTTTAGGGGCGTTATCAACCCCAAAATTAGCTCGATATTTTGAGAATTTGGGCATTGATTTATGCTCGGATGCTTATCCAGAGGGCTATCGCACGGAAGTGAATTTAGCGATGCTAGACTGGCTAGAGGCGATCGCCACCCGCTTAGATCGCGGTTATGTGATCACGATTGATTACGGATATACTGCCCAACGATATTATCAACCCAGGCGCACAACAGGAACGCTACAATGTTATACTCGCCACCATCGCCACGATTGCCCCTATATTAATATGGGCTATCAAGATATCACCGCCCATGTCGATTTCACCAGCCTAGAGCATGAGGGCAAACGCTGGGAACTAGAGCCATTAGGGTTTACAGAGCAAGGGTTATTTTTAATGGCGCTCGGACTCGGCGATCTCCTGACAGCCTTATCAGAAAGTTCCCTTTCTATTACTGAACTGTTTAGCCGTCGAGATGCTTTACATCAGTTAATCGATCCCCTGGGTTTGGGCGGGTTTAAGGTATTAATCCAGGGGAAAGGATTAAGCAAACAGGAGAAAGGCAATGTCTTAAAAGGTTTAGCCCATCCTCGATCGGTTTAAACCCTTTGAGATCTTGTTGATAGAGTTAAATCGGGAAAAAATACCGTACTCAACCTGTTAGACAGATCCAAAGACTAAACCACTGGTTAAAAATATCTCCAATGGGTTCTATAAGATTCAACCCCCGTATTGACATCCACCCCTGCCTAAAGGCGAGGGGATTCCTAAACCTCACGTTAGCGA
>NZ_CEZBFX010000079.1:0-9639 GCF_982964205.1 Roseofilum sp.
TCCCTTGAGCCTGATTTCTTATTTTCCTCTGCCTAGAGTGATAGAAGAGGGGTATAGCGCGAAGCGCTATCTTTTTCTCATGCATCAAATTAGCTCAGATAGTCCACTCTCTCCCGATCCAGTTGCCTTGTGTCCCCTTGATCCGGAAAAATAGAGGATAACCCAATCAAGGCTCACTAGGGATTATGGCTGTAGACTATTCAGACTATTCAGAAATTGATGTCGCTGACTATATCGAACATTCCCTGTTGCACCCCACAGCAACACCGGAACAAGTACAGCAGTGGTGCGAACAAGCCATAGCTATGAATTTTCCTACGGTGTGCGTGCCTCCCGTTTACGTGCGGCAAACAGCGGATATCTTACAAGGAAAATCGACTAAAGTGTGTACGGTGATTGGCTTTCCCACGGGTGCGACAACACCAGGGGTAAAGCTCTACGAAGCCCAAGAAGCGGTTGAACATGGAGCAGTAGAGTTAGATGTGGTGATTAATATCGGCTTACTGAAGGCGGGAAAAAGCGAAGCCGTGCATCGGGAAATGGCGGAAATTTGTGAGGAAACGGGGCAAACGGTGAAAGCAATTTTAGAAATGACGGTGTTGACGGAAGCCGAAAAACGATTAGCGGCAGAGCTTTGTTTAGATGCGGGGGTGGCGTTCCTGAAAACGAGTACGGGTTGGCAAGGAGGTGCGACGGTGGAAGATGTAAAGTTATTGAAGTCTATCAGCCGAGGAAATGTGGGGATTAAAGCTTCTGGTGGCATTCGCAATTTAGAGCAAGCTTATGCCTTAATTGATGCAGGTGCAACGCGGTTGGGGACTTCACGGGGGATGATGTTAATGGAAGAGCGCGATATGGCGCTTCGCCCTGGTAATAGGTGATCGATATTGGTAATCCCTCTTCTGTGACTTTTCACTTTTTGGGAAAGTGACAGAAGAGAGAGCTTGAGAGGATAAAGTTTAGGTTGGGTTTCACGATCGTGAAACCCAACCTACGCTCTGGAAAAGCTAGTATTAGTTATCCTCCCAAAATATCTTGTTACCATACACCAAAGAGTTTCGTTTATCCCTCAGTTTCTGCTCTTCAATAATTACTTCTTCAATTTCCTTTACTACTTCCTCAGAAACGCCCATCAGATCTGCCATTTTCCGAATGGCTTGTTTTTCCGCTTCTGGATATTCTTTATCTGCACTACAGGCTTTTATTGCCCAATAAATTGTGCCTTTTTTCCCGTTTTCTACTATCGGACTGCGTGCCAGAACATCAGCAATATCTTCATCACCATTATAGGATTCCACTTCTTCAATTATTGAAGTGGGCATTTCCCGAGAAGCTGCAAAGCCCAGTACCCATTCACGCTCTTCTTTGCTAATTACGCTATCTCCTTTAGTGCAAAGCAAAATCGCCTTTAAAAAATCTACGGCATCGCCCAGATTTATATAAGTATTATAAGACCATCCCCATTGTTCTTTATTAGACCAACGCGAAGCTCTTAACGTATTTTCTTTATCCAACTTCTTTCTCTCCTTGACAAATTGTCTCGATCACCTTATCACATCTAACTTAAAGGGTCAATAATGGTATTGCTATAAAATAGTGGAGGAAAATCTTAATGCTAAATTCACCAAATTTACACGAAGTTTTACTCTGGGTGATTAAAGATATTCATAGCAAGGGTTGGTCTACTGGTACGGCAGGGAACTTTAGTGCAGTCCTCCAGAGAGAACCTCTGACTTTGCTGATGACTCCTAGCGGGATAGATAAGGGCTTGGTGCGATCGCAGGATTTAGTTGAAATTAACGAAGCTGGAGCAGTTGTCAAAGGGACGGGGAAACCTTCATCAGAGACTTTACTGCACCTCACAATTGTCAGGGAGACAGGAATGGGAGCTATTATACACACCCATTCAGTCTTTAATACTCTTTTGTCACAACACTTTTTGCGTGAAGGGAAACTCATCTTAACGGGTTACGAAATGCTCAAGGGTTTAGAGGGGATTCTTACTCATGAGACGATTGTTAATATCCCCATCTGGCCAAACTCTCAAGATATGCAACAATTGAGCCAAATAGTTGGTTCTCACCTCCAACTTAATTCTCACTATGGAAATGAGGGAACGTCTTTTCCTCGTACTTATGGATTTCTCTTAGCAGGCCACGGGCTGTATACTTGGGGAGAAACTCTGTTTCAGGCTCGACGACATCTGGAAATTTTAGAATTTTTGTTCGAGGTGACTTACCGCCAACTTGTCTTAGCGGATTGATTGGGCAACGGGAGGAAAATTGCAGCTAGTAATACTTCCAAGGGCGATCGCTGTTGTTTCAACCAATGATTTGGAAATACTATATGGTAGAAAAAACTAGAGATAATGTTAGGGCGTTGCTGTTAGATATTGAGGGAACGACAACACCTATAAATTTTGTTTTTGAGGTTTTATTTCCCTTTGCAAGAGATAACGCCGAAGTTTTTCTCAAAGAACGCGGTGGCGAACCTGAGGTGCAAGATGACCTCAATCTGCTACGTCAGGAATATGAAATCGATCGCGCAAAAGGAGATGCTATACTGGACTGGACTGGTACTGATCCTATTGCTGCGGTTCCTTATATTCATTACCTAATTGCTACAGATCGTAAGTCTACTGCTCTCAAGTCTCTTCAGGGGAAAATCTGGGAGCAGGGATATAGAAATGGAACCCTTAGAGCGCAGCTTTTCCCAGATGTAAAACCCGCTTTTGAACGTTGGTTGGCTGCTGGCAAAAAACTCTATATTTTCTCGTCGGGGAGTGTACAGGCACAACAATTGCTATTTCGTTATTCAGAGATCGGAAATTTAACGCCTTTTTTAAGCGGATATTTTGATACTCGAACTGGATCGAAACTGGAATCTCAAAGCTATAAAAAGATTGCCGAAATCATTGAAATCGCTCCAAGGGAAATTCTATTTATTTCTGATGTTGTCTCTGAATTACAAGCGGCTAGAGCTAGCGGTATGAAGTCTAGGTTCTCTTCAAGACCTGGAAATTATAGTACCGATCCTCAAGGATTTACTTTAATTCAAACTTTTGAGGGCATCTAATACCATTTTTAATTTTAATTGATATTATGAGCAAAACCTATAAGGCAACGGGCATTAATTTGAAGGGAATGCCGATGGGAGAATCTGACCGGTTATTGACGGTGTTAACCCCGGAAGTTGGATTGATTCGGGCGATCGCCCCCGGAGCGAGAAAAGCTAAGTCCAGTTTAGGGGGACGCAGTGGGTTATTTGTGGTGAATGAATTGTTGGTGGTGAAGGGGCGATCGCTCGATAAAATCATTCAAGCGCAAACGATTCAATCCTATCCGGGATTAAGTCGAGATTTACTCAAACTGACTGCAAGTCAATACTTGGCAGAATTAGTCCTCTGCCAAGCCCTCACAGATCGCTCCCAAACAGACCTCTATGACCTACTGTTGCTCCATCTCGATCGCCTGGAAACCAGCGACCTCAACCTCACCTTACCTCGCTTAATTCAAGGTATCTTTCACCTGTTGGCCCTAGCGGGAATTGCGCCACAAGTGCAAAATTGTTGTAGAACGGGACAGGCGATCGCGCCCAATTTCAACGATCCCCAGTGGAAAATTCAATTTAACCTCGCCTCTGGTGGCATTGTGAGCGAGGAAAAAGAGCGACAAGTCTTTCAGGTTCAAGAATCTGGAGCCAGCTATCAGGTACAACGTTCACCTCGGAAATTGCCCCAACCTCCAGCATTTTCCCTCAACGCCAGTCAATTATGGATACTTCAGCATCTAGCGGGGCCAGAACTCCCTAAACTAGAACAAGGAATAGACCATCTCTGGCCTTCCCTAGAAAACCTCCTGCGTGCCTATGCTCAATATCACTTCGATCGACCGATACGAGCTGCAACCCTCATGGAGCCTTGCCTTGCCAACTTGCCAAAAGATCCCTGAAGTTTAAATCCTATGTCCCTATCCAAAACCGATGGAGAAATAACCCCTAAAACCCCTAAACCTAATCTTCCTCCACCCTCTCCTAGTCTGGGTGCAGTCCTCAAAAACCGCAATTTTCTCACCCTGTGGAGCGGTCAAGTTTTTTCCCAGTTAGCCGATAAAATCTATCTAGTTTTAACGATCGCCATTATTACTAGCGAGTTTCAACAACAGGAGCAAACCATTAGCGGTTGGGTATCAGCGATCATGATTGCTTTTACGATTCCCGCTGTCTTATTTGGCTCCTTAGCTGGGGTATTTGTGGATCGGTGGCCGAAAAAATCGGTCTTGGTTCTCACCAACGTACTCCGAGGAGCCTTTGTGCTGACGATTCCTCTGTTCTTAAGTCTATCTGCGGGAATTGACTTGGCGATCGATATTCCCCTCGGTTTTGCGTTGCTCTTAGGGATCACCTTTGCCGTCTCTACTCTCACCCAATTCTTTGCTCCTGCCGAACAAGCCATTATTCCCCTAATTGTCAAGCGCCATTTGCTCTTGCCAGCTAATTCGCTCTACACTTCTACCATGATGGCCTCGGTGATCCTGGGATTTGCTCTTGGCGACCCACTTCTGAACCTAGCAAGTCACCTGATTAGCCCGATTTTAGGTAATGGCGACTTGGGTAAAGAAGTTCTAGTGGGAGGTGGTTATCTGTTGGCGGGTGTGATTTTGTTGGTGGTGAATACTCAAGAAAATACTTATCCCCCAGACCACGAACACCCTCATGTTTTGCAAGATCTGCGCGATGGATTACAGTTTTTGCGCGATCGCCATCGGGTTCGCAATGCAATTTTACAACTGATTATTCTCTCCTGTATTTTTGCCGCCTTAGCCGTTTTAGCCGTTCGCATTGCCGAAATTATTCCCAGTCTTGAACCCTCCCAATTTGGCCTATTATTAGCCGTTGGCGGAATCGGTTTGGGCATCAGTTCGGCTGTCGTGGGAGAATTCGGCCATCGTTGGGGATCGAATGCTCAACTGAGTTTAATCGGATCGATGGGGATGGCAGGATCGCTGCTCGGTTTGTCGTTTACGGTTCAATACTTGGGATGGTCTCTGTTTTGGATTAGTTTGTTAGGTTCCTCAGCCGCCTTTATTGGCATTCCCATGCAAACGACGATTCAATCGCAAACACCGGAAGAGATGCGGGGGAAGGTGTTCGGCTTGCAAAATAATGCTATTAATATCGCCTTGAGTTTTCCTCTGGCTTTGGTGAGCATGGCGGAAGCTGGATGGGGAATTCAAGTGGTTTTAGCTGGTTTAGCCCTCTTAGTCTTCGCAGGGGGAGTCTCAACCTGGTATATTTCCCGTACAGGAGATCGGGATCGATCGTCATTGTCTCCAACCCGATAATGCTGGGCATCGCTGGCGCAATACAGCAGTTTTCTTTGCTATGCAGTAGATCTCGATCCCCCCATCTCCCTATCCCCTTCTTGGCAATTGAATGCATATCGCTTGGCTTGGTAAAAAATCTCCGTTCTGTGGTAACGTCACTTATTCCCGTGAGGTGACGAATGCGTTGCTCGATCGCGGACATCAGGTGAGTTTTTTTCATTTTGCCTCGGAGGATGGGGTCGCAGAACTGCCAGCGAATGGCGCTCAAGCCTCTTCGGAAGGCTGGCCGGATTGTCCAGAAGTACCGATTCCTTGTTTGTATAAATCAACAATTTATACGATTCCGACGTTGAGTTCGTCTAAGGTTTTAGCGCGATCGCTCCATTCTTTGCAACCGGATCTGGTTCATGCGTCTTTAACCTTGTCTCCTCTGGATTTTTTGCTGCCGGAAATTTGCCAAGATTTGCATTTACCTTTGGTGGCGACATTTCATCCAGCATTTGACCGCAAATTACGCAATTTTTCTTCGGGAACGCAACAACTCACCTATCAACTTTATGCCCCTTGTTTGGCAAATTATGATAAAACTATTGTCTTTTCCCAGATGCAGCGCGAGATTCTGATTAAACTGGGGGTTCCGGAATACAAAGTGGTGGTGATTCCTAATGGGGTGGATGCCCTGAAATATTCCCCTGGCCCTTCTTCGATTAAGCAGCAATTGCAGGCAGAACGGTTATTTTTGTATCAAGGACGCATTGCTATTGAGAAAAATGTGGAGTCGCTGCTGAAGGCTTGGAGAATGGCGGATTTGGGGTCGGGGTGTAAGTTGGCGATCGTCGGGACTGGCCCCCTGCAAACTGCCCTCAGAGCTTCCTATGGAGCAGAACAGGGGATTGTTTGGTTGGGCTTTATTGGGGATGAGCAGCGTCGAATCGAGATTTTACGGGGAACAGATGTGTTTATTTTACCCTCTTTTGTTGAGGGATTGTCTCTCTCTCTGTTGGAGTCCATGGCTTGCGGAACGGCTTGTCTGGCAACGGATGTGGGAGCTGATGGTGAGGTTTTGGAAAAGGGTGCTGGGGTGATTTTGAATGCGAATCGCGTAACGACTGAGTTACAAACCCTCTTGCCTTTGTTTCGGGATCATCCCGAATTAAGTATTATGCTGGGACAAAAAGCGCGTCAACGAGTATTAGAACGCTATACGCTTAATCGTAATATTTCTCAGGTGGAACAGCTTTATGATGAGGTCATTGAACAGAGTAACGATGCATCTTACCGGAGCTTGGTTAATTAAGGGGACTCGAGAGTATCCGGATCGATATTCAACTGTCGGAGTTTTTCGCGTAATTGTTGTAAATTAGATTCTGCGCGATCGGCTCTTTCTCGCTCCAATTCCTTTTCCTGACGTTCGCGATCGCGATCTAATTCAGCAATATCAGCTCTTTCCTGTTGGCGATCGGCTCTTTCCTGCTCCTGCACTGCCACTTCTTCCGGCAACAATACCAAATTACCCTCAGCATCATAAAAGCGCAACCAAGAAGCATTTTCTTTCATCAACTCCCCATTCCAGGTGCCCAACCATAATCCTAAACTCTCACACCACAGCCATCCGCGATCGTTTGGCGCAATTTCATCATACTTGCGCGTTCCACTTAAATTCCATCCTTGTAATGACTCAGAGTCAAAGGGATCGTAGATAAAATAATCGTTAGTTTTCCAGACTTTTTCATACAACTCTTTCTTCTCATTCCGGTCAACTTCTGCCGTGGAAGGGGACATCAATTCCACAATCACATCAGGATAACGTCCTTGCTCTTCCCACAAGATCCAACTGCGGCGCTCAATTGTTCCATCTACATCTAATACCACAAAAAAATCCGGGCCGCGAAAGTCTTTGTTTCGGACTTGTGCGCTACTGTAGTAGACGAACATATTCCCACCCGTGTAATAATCATTGCGTTCTTGATACGCCTGATGCAAGGAAGCAATCAGAACATTCATAGCGATGCGATGGCGGTTGCTTTCCAAGGGTTCTCCGTCGTCGTAGGGTAAGTCGGTTGGCGGAAGGGGAATGACTTCTTGCTCTTGTGGTTCAGTCTGAGGTAATTGTTCGTCAATAAGTTGGACTGACATGGCTTTTTCCCTCAACACTCGGTTATCACAGTATAACTGAATCGGTTAGTTACTCGACAAGTTGCTCTAAGCCCCTTGCCTCCCAAGGATCGATTGATGCAAACCTTTAAGAATTTGATCTAAGATTCTTGTATTGTTAAGGGTGCAGATTCCCATGCCACAATTAATTGTTATTGCTGGGCCCAACGGGGCTGGAAAATCGACCAGTGCGCCGATCTTGTTACCAGGAGTTTTAAGCGTTAACGAATATGTTAATGCTGATGCGATCGCCCAAGGTCTATCGGGGTTTAATCCAGAACAAATAGCATTTCGCGCTGGCCGGATCATGCTCAAGCGGCTCCAAGAACTAGCCAATGAGCGGCTTGATTTTGCTTTTGAAACCACCTTAGCAACTCGTAGCTTTGCCCCTTGGATTACTTCCTTGAGGCTAACTGGATATCGATTTCATTTGATTTTTCTCTGGTTAGTCAATCCTGAATTAGCGATCGCTCGCGTTCAAGAACGAGTTCGCAGAGGAGGTCATCATGTACCGGAAGAAACCATTCGTCGTCGTTACCATGCAGGAGTCCGAAACTTTTTTCAATTATACCAAGCCATTGCGGATACTTGGCTTTTTTATGACAATTCCGATCCGAAAGAATCACCAATTATTGCGATGGGAGGAATCGAAATCGATGAGGTGATATATAATCAAGAAACATGGAATATTATCTTAAGAGGTGAATCATGAGTGAAACTAACGATAAGGATATTCCCGCTATTTTTGCTGAACATATCTTAATTGATCAAGGGATTCAAAAAGCCATTAATCGAGCAGTATGGGAACACAAACAACTGGGAAATCCAGTTGCAGCCTGGAAGGATGGAAAAGTGGTGTGGATTGCACCAGAAGACTTGGATATTGAGCTATTACCATAACAATGAACAATGAACAATGAACAATGAACAATGAACAATGGGTTTGGGACAAGTTTCTGAGTTAACGCGAGGGGGAAAGAAACCGGGTTTCTGCCACAGTTATGGACACCAATGCGAAGATACGCAAGAAACCCGGTTTCTGGATTTGAATTGTTATATCAAATCCGGTTAAACAGTTGTCATTGCGATCGCAGGGAAGCAATCGCTACAATTATCGAGACGATCGAGATTGCTTCACTCCACTGCGTTCCGTTCGCGCTTCGCGCAAGCTTCGCTAAACGCAATGACAAATCATAGCTGATGATTCGGATTTAATTGTTAATTGTTCATTGAACCAAAGCGATGGAAGGGATACAACCGGAAAATCACTTGACCGCGAATTTGTTGGCGGGAGACGACTTGACCGACATCTTGGTATTTATAATCGGGGTCGGTGACAATGGCGTAATATTCATCGGAGTTGAGGGTGATGGGGGGTTGGTTAAATGTGGGGGGTAACTCGATGGAACCCGTATCGAGGGGTTCATCATTGATAAACACTTCACCGGATCGGATTTCTAGGGTTTCCTGGGGTTCGGCAATAATGTATTTGATAACACTCAATTCTGGCATTTCAAAGAAAATGATATCCCCTCGATGGAACGGACGAAAACGATGGGTTAAGCGGTCAATAAATACGGTGTCTTGAGGGCGGAAAATTGGATCTAGTCCCACGTTAGTGATGCGTTGAGCAGAAAAGGTATCGATGCTTCTGGGCAACCAAACACTCATGAAGAACAATATCAACACTAAACCCCAATTTATTTGGTGTGGGGGCAGGGTATAGGCAGGGAGGGAGACTTCTTGGGCTAAATGTTCCCGCAGTGTGTCGTGATAAAAGCGAAACCGTCCCCCCGATTGTTTTAAGATGCCTGCTTGACTGGCTTGAGTGAGAAAGTGTGCATAATTCTCAGGCATGTTTCCCTGATGAAACAACACCCAACGCAGGGCAAAATGTTGGATTAAGGCAACACCACCCCCAGCCAAAAATCCGAGTATTATTCCCATTCCTGCCCCTTGAATCAAGGCAGTCAGCAGATCGACCTCCTGTCCCGTCGCCCAATTCGGTACAATAACCATGAGCGGGCAGAGGGGCATCGCTAACCCGATGGTAATCAGGGTTTTAATCCCCGTTTCCTTGATGCCTTCATTGGGGCGTTGCCTCACTTTTAAGTCGGCTCTCAGACCGACAATCAGCCCTCCAATCAGCCCGACAATCAGC
>NZ_CEZBFX010000079.1:9739-22736 GCF_982964205.1 Roseofilum sp.
TTTTAAGTCGGCTCTCAGACCGACAATCAGCCCTCCAATCAGCCCGACAATCAGCCCAATAATCAGCCCTCCAATCAGCCCTCCAATCAGCCCGACAATCAGCGCCCACTTTAAACCCAGGCGTAATTCGCGCTTGATTCCCTGCCAAGATAAATCGAGGGCTTCTGTTAATTGAATGGAGGTGTGATCCAAAATCAGCCCGAAAATTAGCCCAACAATCAGCCCGATAATTAGCCCGAAAATTAGCCCGACAATCAGCCCGATAATTAGCCCGAAAATTAGCCCGACAATCAGCCCGATAATCAGGCGATAGTGTCGGTATTGCCGCGCATTTTCTAGCCAGGTGGGTTGCAAGGATTCAATTAAAAACTCCCGTTGATTAATCCCTTCTTTGCCCATACTCGCCGCTAACCAAGCCAGATAATGCCTCGGATCTTTATCTTTCTCCTTATAATCATCTAGTTGGGGCAGTTTTTTCGCCAAAAATGCATCAAAAAGCTGTTTTTGACAAGCCGCAATATCTTCCAGTGCATCCCCTGGCAACCGTTCCGGGTAACGGTAAGCAATGGGCATCAGATTCAAGAGCATGGGATTCTTGGCCAATTGCTTCCATTCTGGATGAGTCCCTAAGTCTTCCCAGAGATGGGAGGCTTTACGTTGGTCTAGATAATGCTGAATTTGCTCATCTGTTAATTGGCGCAATCTTACCGCTCGGTCAAGTTTGCGGAACCGCAGGCGACAGTTGGGTTCAGTTTCCGTCTCTGTAGTCGTGCTTTCATAATCTTTAACCCGGCAACAAATAACTAAGAATTTTTGCTGCTGCTGATAATTATCTTGTAACTGCTCAATGGCATGAATAGCTTTTTTCATCCTCTCTTGTCCTAGCTCATCCAAACCATCGAGCAAGGGCATAATCCGGTCTGTTGACAGCCACTGACGACAAAGTTCAGGCTTTAAGCCATACATCTCTGCCATCTGTTCTACCATCCAATCGAGGATTTTCTCCTCGCGCCAGGTGGACAGCTCAAAAATCACCGGGATGGGTTTCTCTGGGTTCTGGGCAGCCTTTTTTGCCAAGGTTTGGGCGACTCTGAGCAGTTTGGTGGTTTTGCCGCTTCCGGGTTCTCCTAAAATCAGTAACCGTTGACTCCGAGACGGTTGAGATGGAGTAACGGGTTGATCTAAGTCTATGGGAGAATCATCCCAATCCAGAGGAATATAACCGTCTTGATAGAGATTGCCTTTGAGTCGCTCTCTAATCTTTTCCTGATTTCCTTGAGCGAACTTTTGCCATAACTCCTCGCTACTGTTCTCTTTTTCGTTTAATAATTCTGGCCCGACAACAACAACAGCCGCAAATATCAACGCAGCAATAATCAGCATGATAGGCGGCACATCTTTGAGCAGGTCTTCTAAGGCAGGAAGTTGATTGACCAAATAGGGATACAAAACGAACGCTAGAGCGACAAAGGCCAAGCGCACATAGCGAGAGAGGCGACCCTTTGAGGACATTTCGATTCAAAGTTAACAATGGGGGGGTTAATGATTATTGTAGCAGGGGGAAAGAAACCGGGTTTTTGGGTTATGGAATGCCCTCTCCCTTTCATGTCCGCTTTGCGGAAAATCCCTCTCCCACTGGGAGAGGGACTTTTCCGCTAAATCATCTATAACAAGTCATTGCGAATGGAACGGAGTGGAATGAAGCAATCTCGATTATCTCGCGAATTGTAGCGATTGCTTCCCTGCGGTCGCAATGACAACTGTTTAATCAGACTTGATATTACGGAGGTTAACTCGGGGGGCAAAGAAACCCGGTTTCTGAATCATTGCTCCTTGTGAGATAATAGTAAGTTGGTCTAAATGGGAGCAATACAGAATGCAACTGTCACAAATGCTGTTTAATACGCTGCGAGATGACCCAGCAGAAGCAGAAATTCCCAGCCATAAGTTATTGGTTCGGGCAGGATATATTCGTCGAATTGGTAGCGGACTCTATGCTTATCTTCCCCTAATGTGGCGAGTTTTGCAAAAAGTCACCCAAATTGTACGTGAGGAAATGAATGCTACGGGGGCCCAGGAATGCTTGCTGCCCCAACTGCAACCGTCGGATCTATGGCAAGAGTCGGGACGCTGGGAAACCTATACGAAAGCCGAAGGTATTATGTTTGCGTTGCAGGATCGGCAAAAGCGGGAGTTGGGGTTAGGGCCAACCCATGAGGAGGTGATTACGGCGATCGCCCGTGATATGATTCGCTCGTATCGGCAACTACCGATTCATCTGTATCAAATTCAAACCAAGTTCCGCGATGAAATTCGTCCCCGATTTGGCCTGATGCGGGGTCGGGAATTTATTATGAAGGATGGCTACTCGTTTCATACTAACCGGGACAGTTTGAAACAGACGTACCAGGATATGGATCGAGCCTATCGGAATATGCTGCGGCGATGTGGTCTGAAATTCCAGCCGGTACAAGCGGACTCTGGAGCCATTGGGGGTGGGGTTTCCCAGGAGTTTATGGTGTTGGCTGAGGCTGGAGAAGATGAGGTTCTCTACACGGAAGATAGCCAATATGCAGCCAATGTGGAAAAGGCGGTTTCTCTTCCCGCAGAAGCTCAACCTTCTCCGTTGACAGAGTATAAAAAAGTAGAAACGCCGAATACAAATACCATTGCCACACTTTGCGAGGCGCTCGGTTGTGATGCCACCAATACGGTGAAAAATGTGCTGTATCAAACCATTTATGATAGTGGAATGACGGTTTTGGTGCTAGTGAGTATTCGCGGCGATCAAGATGTGAATGAGGTGAAACTCTCTAATGAGTTAACTGCTTTGGCTCCAGAATACGGCGCGAAGGCTATTTTGGCGCTCACCGTTCCCGATCCAGAAGCACAGAGCAAATGGGCTGCTAAACCTCTGCCGTTGGGTTATATCGATCCGGGTTTAGGAGATGAATATATTACTCAACAAGAGAATTTAGCGCCCAAGTTTTTGCGGTTGGTGGATAAAACGGCGGTAGAGTTGCAAAATTTTGCTACCGGAGCTAATGAGACGGGCTATCATATGATGGGCGCAAATTGGGGAGAGCAGTTTGTTTTACCCGATCGCATTGTGGATGTGCGTACCGCTAAAGCTGGCGATCGCGCCGTTCACGACCCGACACAAATATTACAAACCGCCAGGGGCATTGAAGTTGGTCATATTTTCCAGTTGGGAACCAAGTATTCTGAAGCTATGAATGCCACGTTTACCAGCGAACAGGGAGAAGAATTACCCTGTTATATGGGATGTTATGGGGTTGGAGTCTCTCGCCTAGCCCAAGCAGCGGTAGAGCAGTCCTATGATAAAAATGGCATCATTTGGCCGGTAGCGATCGCTCCCTATACTGTCATTATCTGTGTTCCCAATATTACTGATAGTCAACAGATGGAAGTTGCCGAAAAGCTCTATCAAGACCTGCAACAAGCTGGAATTGAAGTCTTACTCGATGACCGAAATGAGCGAGCTGGAGTAAAATTCAAAGATGCGGATTTAATCGGCATTCCCTATCGTTTGGTAACCGGCAGAGCAATCAAATCCGGTAAAGTTGAATGTGTAGAACGGGCAACCCTCGCTTCTGAAGAAGTAGCTATAGACGAAGTCATTTCGGTTCTCCAAAAGCATATTCAAACCGCTTTAAACGCCTAAAAATCACATAAGTGGGACATTTTCAAATGGGCACAGTACCATAGAGCAAGTTCGTCATTAGCTCAATGAAGAATTTCCTGGACTGTGCCTAATTTGGGCTAAGGAAAGGGCAAAACCTAGTATTCCCTATACTCTATTCCCTATTCCCTAATGGAACGCAGAGAACTGATTCAATTTATCGCTTTTATCCTTTTACCCGGGATATTATTTGCCTTACTCGATGGTTTAACTTCTGGTCTTTTTGCAGGACTGGCAGGGGCGATAATGGGCTTTTCTTATACTTATCCGGCTTTAGGACTTTGGGCCTTTTTGATCTATATGCCCTTTGCTGGAACAGTTACCCATACGATCGCCAACAGTAACCCCCTATTTCACTTAGTCAAAGATTTATTTTATATCCCTGCTCTAATCTCGATTTTGATCCACAAGCGCGACTATCTTAAACCCTTTTGGCAAAAAATAAAACCTCTATATATTCCCCTAATCACTTTAGTCTCGATCGCATTAGTTCACTTTTTTTGGATTGGCATTATTCGTGAAAGCTTCAATCCCACTCTAGGGAATCAAATGCTCATGGGAATTGTGGGTCTCAAGACCCTGTTAAGCTATATCCCCTTAATGATTTGTGCTTATTATTTGATTGATGGTAAAGAAGAATTATCATTTTTTCTGAGACTGCACACTGTTTTAATCTTAATTTGTTGTGCCCTAGGGTTTATTCAATATTTACTGCTAACCAAAGGTATTTGTCCAGGAAGTAGACCCCTTTCAGGAGAATCTCTATATCGCGCCAGCTTACAAGCTCGTTGCTTTATCGGTGGAGCAGTTTTATATAATCCAAATGCCGGATTAGTTCGATTACCCGGTACATTTGTTGCCCCTTGGCAATGGGGGTGGTTTCTGATTTCTGGTCTGTTTTTCTTATTTACTACTGATGTTGTAAACCCTCAAAAAAGATGGAAATATATCAGTGTATTTAGCACAGGATTGCTGATTATAATGGCTGTATTTTCCGGTCAAAGAATTGCTCTAGCATTAGTCCCAATTATCTTTATGATTTTACAGCTCCTAACGACCTCGAAGAAAAAACAATTGCCTTTAAAATGGGGGGCGGCACTTGTCGCCAGTGCCGTCATTATTCAAACCGTCAATCGGGTGGAGCAACGCATAGACAGCTTAGTGGATCGCTGGACAGTTTCCCCTCCCCTAGATTTTATGCGAGATCAATGGCAATCGGTTTGGAGTCAGCAAGAAGGGATTTTGGGAAACGGTATTGGTGCGGCAACAAATGCAGCACGAAAATTTGCTCCGACTCGATTAATTGAAACATTCCATGCTAAGGTACTTTATGAAATTGGCCCTTTAGGGTTACTGGCTTTTTTGGTGGTGGTTTCTATCTTGGTTTTTTTAACCTATAAAGCTTATCGTTCACTGCAGAACCCTAGCTGGCAAAAAATAGCGGTCTGTTTCTGGATTTTTATTCTGATTGTGAGCTATTTTCCTTATTATTATCCCCTAGATGTCGATCCGGTAGCAGTGTATTATTGGTTTATTGCAGGACTCTTACTCAAATTACCGGAAATAGAGACTTCTTCAACATCTCTCTAACATACAATCCATCAGTTTTTGGACTTATGCATCAATCCTTTCAGTTTTCTATACAAGCCCAATGCTCCCAGACTCAAGCGAGAGCAGCTACCTTTTTGACTCCCCACGGAAAAGTAGAAACTCCTAGATTTATGCCTGTTGGCACGTTAGCAACGGTAAAAGCACTAACACCTGCACAACTCAAAGGGACAGGCGCTCAAATGGTTTTAGCAAATACTTATCATTTGCACCTACAACCGGGAGACGATTTAATTGCTCGCGCTGGTGGTTTGCATCGGTTTATGGGATGGGATGGGCCAATGTTAACGGATTCTGGAGGATTTCAGGTTTTTAGTTTAGCTAGCTTGCGAACCATTCAGGAAGAGGGGGTAAAATTTCGATCGCCCAGAGATGGACGGATTATCAATCTTACCCCAGAAAAGGCGATCGCCATCCAAAATCAGCTTGGTGCAGATGTAATCATGGCGTTTGACGAATGTCCTCCCTATCCCGCCTCCAAAGAAGCCGTTGTCGCTGCCACAGAGCGCACCTATCGATGGCTAAAACGCTGCATAGCGGCCCATAATCGCTCCGATCAGGCGTTATTTGGTATTGTTCAGGGGGGAGTATATGCTGACTTGAGAACCGCTGCAGCCGAGCAATTAGTAGACCTTAATTTACCCGGTTATGCTATTGGTGGCGTGAGTGTGGGGGAACCGGGAGATCTGATTAACCAAATTGTAAAGGTGACTGCTCCCCTCCTTCCTGTGGGCAAACCCCGCTATCTCATGGGAGTGGGAACCTATCAAGAAATGGTACAGGCGATTGCTGCTGGCATCGATCTATTTGATTGTGTCATTCCCACCCGGTTAGCCCGTCATGGGGCAGTATTCGTGCGAGGAGAGCGCTGGAATATTAAAAATGCCCAATTTCGAGAAGATTTTGCTCCCCTTGATGCTGAATGCCCCTGTTATACCTGTCAAAATTTTAGCCGTGCGTATTTGGGGCATTTATGGCGCTGTCGCGAACTGTTAGTGTATACGCTCCTATCGATCCACAATATTACGGAACTGGTGCGTTTTACCGCACGCATTCGAGAGGCTATTTTAGGCGATCGCTTCCTCACCGAATTTGGTCATTACCTTGCCCCTCCTACAGAGCAATGAGTACCATTAGAAATACAACCCTTGTCAAAACCTCTTTATGCCTCCTCTCTCGTGGAAGAAGGGGTTAGGGGAGAGGGCTATACCTTACGAGATCGTCTCTAATCTCCTCAACTATAAATTATCCAGAAATGATACGATTTGTCATCAGCATACTCTAAGGTTGATTATTTTATCAACTTAATAAACCTTTACAAATCCTTAACCTTGAGTAGAGTTACCGTAACTAGAGATACAACAAAATTGCAGAGGATGAGTGAATAATCATCATTCACGATTGAGGAGGATTGCCTGTGAATGCAGCCGAACAAGCAAAAAACTTTGAAGTCGCCAGCCAAATAGCTACCGTCATCAACCTGTTGAAGTCCCAGTTTCCGGATGCGCGGGTGGATATGAAGCCTTGGATGAACGATCCGTGTACCCAAGAACTCGTCGATCCTGACTCCATCGATCTGGGCTTCCATTTTCCCGGATTTAGTCGGTCTTTCCAAAGTCGTTCCGTGCTGATCCAGATTCGCTTTCATCACGATCGCCTAGACAACGCTTATCGGGCGATCGGCATTGAGGCAACTGGATACAGCCACAAAGGGCAACAATGGCGATTCTCCACCGTTGAGAATTGGCACTTTGAGGGCGAAACCCAACCGAATCCAGACACCGCAAGCAAGTTGAAGCACTTTTGCCGTCAAACCTTAGCACTGTTCAATCGCGGCGATCGCACAGCATAAAAACCCATCATCGTAGCAAGATGAAAGTTTGATTTCCTAAAATCCCAAAAATATCTTAATATTGTCTCAAGACTGGATTTGTCATTAGACAACTTGCTGATAACCATAACCATCTTAGGAGGACAAGTATAGTATGGCCCTCGTACCCATGCGACTTCTGCTCGATCACGCAGCCGAAAACAACTACGGTATCCCAGCATATAACGTAAACAACATGGAGCAAATCCTGGCCATCATGCAAGCTGCTGATGAAGCCGATAGCCCCGTAATTCTGCAAGCTTCTCGTGGTGCTAGAAAATATGCAGGTGAGAACTTCCTCCGTCACCTGATTCAAGCCGCAGTTGAAAGCTATCCCCATATTCCCATTGCTATGCACCAAGACCATGGGAATGCTCCTGATACTTGCTATACCGCTATGCGCTATGGTTTCACGAGCGTCATGATGGATGGTTCCTTAGAAGCTGATGCCAAAACTCCTGCCAGCTTTGAGTACAACGTTAACGTTACTGCTGAAGTCGTTAAAGTTGCTCACTCCATTGGGGTTAGCGTTGAAGGAGAACTCGGTTGCTTAGGTTCTCTGGAAACTGGACAAGGTGACAAAGAAGATGGTCATGGGTTTGAAGGAACGCTCTCTCACGATCAATTGTTAACCGATCCTGACGAAGCCGTTCAATTTGTAGAACAAACTCAAGTAGACGCTTTAGCTGTTGCGATTGGAACCAGTCATGGTGCTTACAAATTCACCCGCAAACCTACTGGTGAAATCCTAGCAATCAGCCGTATTGAAGAAATCCATAAGCGCCTGCCTAACACCCACTTGGTTATGCATGGATCTTCCTCTGTACCTGAAGATTTAATTGCCATCATCAACCAGTATGGTGGTAGCATCCCTGAAACCTACGGCGTACCTGTTGAAGAAATTCAGAAAGGAATCAAGAGCGGTGTGCGTAAAGTTAATATCGACACCGACAACCGGTTAGCGATTACTGCTGCTATCCGCGAAGCGGCATCTAAAGATCCTTCTAACTTCGATCCTCGCCACTTTATGAAGCCTTCTATCAAGTACATGAAAGAAGTTTGCTTGGATCGTTATCAACAGTTCTGGACTGCCGGTAATGCCAGCAAGATCAAACAAGAAACCTTAGATGTTTATGCCGTTAAATATGGCAAAGGTGAATTAAACGCAACCACCAAACAAGTAGCTGCTGTTTGATTTTTCTTGAGTATTTGCTCTTCGTTTGTTCCTAACTGTTCACTGATATTATGGATGGGGATGAATCTTCGGGTTCATCCCTTTTATTTGATGTTTAGTCCTTTTAATTAAGGATGGGACATAGGTTGTAGGAGAGAACGGTTGTTCGCCCCTACCGGTTGCGTACTTAAACCTTGAAATTGGCGGTAATGCGACTCATGGCTTCCTCCACATTTTCCCGACTGTTAAATGCCGAGATCCGGAAGTAACCTTCTCCAGCAGCACCAAATCCCGATCCAGGAGTCCCCACGACATAGCACAAGTTGAGCAATTTGTCAAAAAAGTCCCAACTCGAGAGTCCTTGGGGGGTTTTTACCCAAATATAGGGCGCATGAACTCCACCATAAACGGTTAATCCAGCATTCGAGAGCTTTTGACGGATAATTTGGGCATTTTCCAGGTAAAACTTGATTAAGCCTTGAACTTGACTTTGTCCTTCTGGAGAGTAAACCGCTTCTGCTCCACGCTGCACCAGATAGGAAACGCCGTTAAATTTGGTGGATTGGCGACGATTCCACAGTTGATGTAGGGTGACTTCTGCACCATCGGACGCGGTGACTTTTAAGCTTTTGGGAACGACGGTATAGGCACATCGAGTTCCTGTAAATCCCGCATTCTTGGAGAAAGAACGAAACTCGATCGCACATTCCCTTGCGCCTTCGATTTCATAAATAGAATGGGGCAGTTCTGGATCGGTAATAAAGGCTTCATAGGCAGCATCAAAGAGAATCACGGAACCATTGGCTCTAGCGTAATCTACCCAAGCTTTCAGGTCAGCCTTAGATGCAGTTGCCCCCGTGGGATTATTGGGGAAACAGAGATAAATTAGATCTACGGGGCGATCGGGAATTTTGGCAGTAAAGTGATTCTCGGCTGTGATAGGCAGATAGAATAAGCCTTCATATTCGCCCTTATCATTAACTGGCCCGGTATGACCTGCCATGACATTAGTATCAACATATACTGGATAGACAGGGTCGGTAACAGCAATGGTATTACCCTTGCCGAAAATATCCAAAATATTGCCTGTATCGCACTTACCACCATCGGAGACAAAGATTTCCGATGCATCAATCTTGCATCCCCGTGCTTGGAAATCCTGACTCGCAATCTTTTCCCGTAACCAAGCATACCCTTGTTCTGGGCCATATCCCTTAAATGTAGCCCGATCTCCCATGTCCTCCACCGCCTTAATCATCGCTGTGCGGCAAGCTTCGGGTAAAGGCTCCGTGACATCTCCAATTCCGAGCTTAATAATGGGAGCATCCGGATTAGACTCAGTAAACACTCTCACCCGTCGGGCAATCTCTGGAAATAAATAACCCGCCTTCAATTTGAGATAATTTTCGTTAATCGTGACCATTGTGGCTTTATTGAGACTCTTTCTATCAGCTTAGGCGTAAACTGGTATCATAGGAAGAGCTGCGATCGCCAGTAATGAGTAGATGAGCTAGTCATCTTTGAGTTGGGTGAAGGTAGTGTCGAGTCGGGTAGGTTAACATTGAGGGATAACCCACCCCCACAGATTATGCTTTCTTTAGCCAGCTAAACATAGCTCGTAGGTCTTTCCCCACCTCTTCGATGGGATGTTCAGCTTCTTGACGACGCATGGCGATAAATCCGGCTTTACCCGATTGATTTTCTAACACAAATTCACGGGCAAACTGACCGCTTTGAATTTCTTGGAGGATTTTCTTCATTTCAGCGCGGGTTTCGTCGGTGATAATCCGATGACCGCGAGTATAATCGCCATATTCAGCCGTATTGGAGATACTATCACGCATTTGGGCCAAGCCACCTTCGACCACCAAGTCTACAATTAACTTGACTTCGTGGAGGCATTCAAAATAGGCTAATTCTGGCTGATATCCTGCCGCTACCAGAGTTTCAAAGCCGCTCTTAATTAGGGCACTTAAACCACCGCAGAGGACCGCTTGCTCGCCGAATAAGTCAGTTTCGGTTTCTTCACGGAACGTGGTTTCCAGGATACCCGCACGAGTTCCACCAATACCTTTAGCATAGGCCATGGCGCGATCGCGAGCTTGTCCCGTTGCATCTTGATAAACCGCAAATAAACAGGGAACCCCTTCCCCTTGTTCATAAGTTCGCCGCACCAAATGTCCTGGCCCCTTTGGCGCTACCATAATCACATCCACATTCTCTGGGGGAACCACTTGACCAAAGTGGATATTAAAACCATGAGCAAACGCTAAAACATTACCTTCACTCAGGTTAGGGGCAATTTCATTCTGATAAACCGTCTTTTGTACCTCATCTGGCAGTAAAATCATAATCAGGTCTGCTGCTTTTGCGGTATCAGCAACAGGTTTAACCGTTAACCCGGCAGCTTCTGCTTTAGCTGTTGACTTACTCCCTTCATACAACCCAACAATCACATTAACCCCGCTCTCTTTTAAATTCAGCGCATGGGCATGTCCTTGGGAACCATAGCCAATAATGGCAACAGTTTTACCGTTGAGTAAATCTAAGTTAGCATCCGCGTCGTAGTACATCCGGGCCATAATAACGATTCTCCTTAGTGATTGATTTGTATTTTATGCCAGTCTTTTATCATAGCGCGTTGTGGGGAAAATGGGAAGGGGAGTCGGGATGGGAATATTCACGACTCATTTAGGTTTGCTATAGATCGATTTTTAATTTTTAATTGATATTAGTAGTTCCACAATACATCTAGAGGACATTGAAAGTCTGGTAAAAGGGGACTGGTTAGCGTATCCTGCTCAAATAGGGTGGCTACTTTTTCTAAATTTCCTTGGTTACGACGATAGATTTCTATTTCTCGTTGCTGATAATTAACAATCCAATATTCTTGCACTCCTTCCACAGAATAGAGCTTTAACTTCGTTTCTTTGTCTCGCTTTTTGTCCTTCTCAGATTTCGATAATACCTCAATTACCAACTCTGGCGCACCCGTCAAGTGTCCCGAATCATCTAAAAGTTGGGTCAGACGTTCGCGGGATATCCAAACTACATCAGGAATCACATTATCACTATCGGAAAAAATAACTCCGGGACAAAATACAGCTTTTCCTAAACGAGTCTGTCTTGACCAAATTCTCAGTTCAGTACAAATGGCACTGGCAATATCTTGGTGATATAAATGGGGCGATTTGGTCATGAATAGGTCTCCATCAATAATCTCATACCTTGTACCATTGTCGGGGAATCCTTCTAAATCATCAATTGTCCAACGGACGGCTTTTAGTTCTGATGAAATCATAGTTACACTCAGCCTCTAGAGAGTTGCCAGGGATGGGGTGGGGTTAGTCTATGTTAATCCATTATAATGACTGCCTCAAAAAGAGGTATGGTAAGGCTGTTAGATATAAGTTCTCAAGGCTTTATGACACAACAGACGCAACTGTACGAAGGGAAAGCCAAAATCGTCTATTCCACTGATGATGCGGATATCCTTCTGACTTACTTTAAGGACGATGCGACGGCGTTTAATGCGCAAAAACGAGGCACGATCGCGGGTAAGGGACAGATTAATTGTGCTATTTCCCGTCATTTATTCCAAATGCTGGAAGCGCAGGGTATTCCCACCCACTATGTTGACTGTCCTTCGGAGCGGGAAATGCGGGTGAAAGCGGTTACGATTGTGCCGATTGAGGCGATCGTGCGTAACCTAGCTGCGGGGAGTCTCTGTAAACAAACGGGTTTAGCTTTGGGAACCCAAATCGATCCGCCTCTGGTAGAATACTGCTATAAGAATGATAGTTTGGGCGATCCTCTGCTGACTCGCGATCGCCTCCTCCTGTTGCAACTCGCTACACCCGAAGAACTCGACCAAATTCGGCAAATGTCCAGGGACATTAATCGCTACCTGAGTAACTTTTTCCAGGAGTGTGGCATTATCTTGGTTGATTTTAAGCTGGAATTCGGGCGCGATCGCCAAAATAACATTATCCTAGCTGACGAAATTAGTCCAGACACCTGTCGCTTATGGAAACAGGATGAAACTGACCCCCAAGCACGTATCCTAGATAAAGACCGCTTTAGACAAGATTTAGGCGATGTTGAATCGGCCTATGAGCAAGTGCTAGAGAGAGTTTTAGGCCAGCCAAAATGAAAATACTCCTTCAGAAGTGTTAAGTTAAGGGGTTGATTGAGGTGTTTTGGCTGAAGTTGTAGGATTTCATGAATCCCGATACCTAACTCAACAGCCCAATCAACTCTTCAATGTGGTGTGTGGAAGTTTACGGAACGTGAAAACAATGCGCTTGTCTCCTGTCTGGTTAACTCTGTTAACAAGTTCGGCAACTCTCGGTTTTGTCGATGCTGTCCAAGGCCAAATTTTAGACTCTACTGCGGAAACGGTAGCCCCCTCTCCTGATATACCAAACAAGGAGAGCCATCAGCAGTTAGTGCAAATAATGGCACAATCGATGAAACAGTCTATCCCCCTTATCCATCAGTCTTTAGGGGTTACTTCTTCCAAATCTTTACCAGAAAAATTGGCTTTTACCCCATTTTCTGGAGTACAGGAAAATGCGGTAACTGAGGATAAGACATTAGCTTTTACCTCACTTCCTGAACCACAACAGCTATCGGACAATTC
>NZ_CEZBFX010000080.1:0-22703 GCF_982964205.1 Roseofilum sp.
GGATATAGGGGGATTTTTCTTACTGTATCTCATTACAGCGCAAACTGCTGTATCGGCCTAGAAATAAAAGGATAAAATCGGGTTTTCTTTATCCAGTAACCAGTACTATAAATCCGTTTTCTCGATTAACGGTCGAATATCATTAAGGTCAATATAGCGATCCGTCGCATTGCGCAGTTCCCTAGCAATCATGCCTTCTGTCGATACTACTGTAATATGGGTACTTTTGGAACGCAGCAACTCGATCGCTCGCTCAAAGTCCCCATCCCCACTAAATAAAATCACCCGGTCATATTGCTCGACGGTATTAAACATATCAATAACAATTTCTATATCTAAATTTGCTTTTTGGGAATAGCGACCTGAATGGTCATCATAATATTCCTTGAGGATTTTCGTTCGTACTGTATAACCTAAACTAATTAAGGCATCTCGAAATCCTCTTTGATCTTGGGGGTCTTTAATTCCTGTATACCAAAAGGCATTGGCTAAATCCATTTCTTCTTTGCCTGCAAAGTATTCTAAAACCCGTTTTGGATCAAAAAACCAGCCATTTTTTTGTTGGGCATAGAACATATTGTTTCCATCCACAAAGATTGATACACGATTTTTATATCCCATAAAATGTTTGTCCTAGACTATTTGAGGTGCATACGAGATCGTTAACGGTCGGCAAAGTAGCTAACCGTTCAAACACAAAACCCACCCCATCCAATTGGGCCATTTAGGCCTATTTTGGGGGGCACTATTGAGCGTTAAAGTAAAAAATTCAGGAGAAAGCTAGACCTGAAAATGGAGTCAATAGAATTGAGGGTAAAAATTGAGTTGTAAGGGTTTTAATAGAAAAAACAAAGCGATAAAGTCGCCTAAAAATCATACAAGAATAATGAGATATAATCGATTAGAGAAGGGTCTCTAATCTGATTTAAATCTCTAAATTCTGGTTCTATTATGACAGAAAGTCTTCGCTTTTGCTCAAGAGTTAGGAAATTCTGTGGCAATGGGGTGTTGGGGATAAGAACACCAATCACTCCAACTGCCAGCATAGAGTTTTTCTTGGGGTCTTCCGGCTAGAGCTAAGGAAAATAAGTTAACACAAGCTGTGACTCCAGAACCACAATATACCCAGAATTCTGAATCGACAGGATAGTCTTGCCATCGAGCTTTGTGGTAGTTTACGGATTGTGTCCATCCTGATTCAGTCGTAATCTCTTGCCACGGGTAATTAATCGCGCCAGGAATATGACCAGCTACCGGATCGATGGGTTCGGTTTTACCGATGTATCGGTCATAGGCTCTGGAGTCTACCAAAGTCACATCCGATCGCTCTCCTAATTGCTTAATGGCTTCACAATCAACAACCCAATTGGATTGAATCTGAGGAATAAATTTTCCTGGCTGTTTCGCTACGCTCGGTTCTTGACGGATTGGATATCTAGCTTCTTGCCAGCCATTCCAACCTCCATCTAAAATTGCAACTTGTTCGTGGCCTAGATAGCGCAGTAGCCACCAACAGCGGGAGGCAAAGGCCATACGGGAGTTATCATAGGCAACCACTAAAGTCTCGCCGGATTTAACTCCTAATTGAGAGAGTTTGGCTGCCAATGTTTCTGGATCGGGCAAGGGATGACGACCACCATGGGTTTGTACGGGACTAGATAAGTCTTCATTAAGGTGGAGATAAAAAGCTCCAGGAATATGCCCAACTTCGTATTCTTGTTGCCCTTGTTGCGGGTTGGCAAGGGAGAAGCGGCAATCAATAACGACGAGTTGAGGGTCTTCTAGGTGTTCAGATAACCATTGTGGAGTAACGAGAAGGGAGGGAAAGGTCATAATCAATTAAACATTAAAACTTAAAAATGGGTTTGGGTGGGGGTAAGTTCGCTTGTCGTGAGAGCAATGTTCAATTTACCGCGATCGCGGATTCTCCAGCAAGAGGCTAAGGCTGTTGGGTGATAGCCTATTTCCTATTGCTAGAATGCCTATTCCCTGATGGATCAAATAATGCCTTTTACTCCTCAACCCACTGGTGATGGATCGTGGACATTCTTTTCCCCGGAATTTGGGGAACTGTTTCATTCCCACCACGGAGCGAAGCAGGAAGCGAAAAAGAAGTTTGTGGGACCGACTCGACTGGCGGAGCGATCGCCCACAGGTGAGGTCAGTTTGCTCGATATCTGCTATGGACTAGGCTACAATAGCGCCAGTGCCCTCGAAACTCTGTGGTCGGTGAATCCCCAATGTCAGGTGAGTTGGGTGGGATTAGAACTCGATAAACGGGTGCCAGAAACGGCGATCGCCCACCAATTCCACAAAAACTGGCCCCATCCTATTAACACCATTTTGCCCCAACTCGCCAGCACTGGAGAAGCCACCACGCCCCAATTTACTGGCACACTCCACATCGGTGATGCCCGCCAAACCTTAGCCTCTATCATTGCCCAAGGCTTCCAAGCGGATGCTATCTTTCTCGATCCTTTCTCTCCTCCCACCTGTCCCCAACTGTGGACAGTGGAGTTTCTGGACTTAGTCGCTCAAGCTCTCAAACCGGAGGGCTATCTAGCCACTTATTCCTGCGCTGCTTCAGTTCGCACCGCTCTCAAATTAGCTGGATTTCAGATAGGAACGACCTCCCCAGTGGGCAGGAAATCTCCAGGAACCTTAGCCCGATTTTGCTCTAACGATCTGATGCCCTTATCCGAGAAAGAACAGGAACATCTGCAAACTCGCGCTGCTATTCCCTATCGAGATCCTACCTTAGCGGATACGGCTGAAATGATTCAACAGCGCCGACAACAGGAGCAACAAACCAGTATCTTAGAGCCAAGTTCCCACTGGAAAAAGCGTTGGAATCATAGTGGGAGGGGGATAAGCGAGGATGCAGACAAATGAGGCATTGTCTTTTACCTATTCCCTATTAAAGTAAACCCAATTTCTCTAAGACGGGTGCTGTCGAAACCACATGACGCTCTAACCCCAACACTTGGGGAGAAAGTCCTAGAGCTAAACCCACTAACTGGGGTAAATGGAGAACGGGTAAGCCCAAAGGTTGCTCAACCACCCGTGCAACTTCGGGTTGCCTGGAGTCTAGATTCAGGTGACAGAGGGGACAGGGAGTAACTAAACAATCGGCTCCAGCGGCGATCGCCTCTTGCAAATGCCCTCCTGCCATCTTAAACGACTCCGTCGTCGCATAGCTAGAAATCGGCCAACCACAGCATTGAGTCCTGCCCCGATAATAAACCGGACTCGCCCCCACCGCCTCAAACAAGTTTTCCATCGACCGGGGATCGTGGGGATTTTCCCAAGCCCTTTCCTGTCCGCGCAACAGATAACAGCCATAGAACGCCGCACAATTTAAGCCTTTTAGGGCACGACTGACCTGCTTCTGAATCGCCTCTAGACCATAATCAGCCACCAGTACCCAGAGTAAATGCTTTACTTGAGTTGAACCTTGGTATGGGCTACATCCCTGCTGTTTGAGCAACCCATTGACCTGTTCCATATAGGCTGGATCGTTCTCTTGAGAATGTTTTAACCGCTCATCCACATGGCCAATCACCCCCTGACAAGTGCTACAATGGGTCAAAAGTGGTAAATTAAGTTCTTCTGCCAAAGCAATATTCCGGGCATTTACCGTATCTTCCAAGAGTTGCGAATCTTCCTTAAACGTGCCCGAACCACAACAAGAAGCCTTTTTGAGTTCCAACAAATCAATGCCTAATGCTTTGGCAACTTCTCCCGTTGACTGGTATAACTCTCGACAAGCCCCCTGGGCAACACAGCCAGGAAAATAAGCATATTTCAGGGAGGAGGAGAGGGATGATGTAACCATGGGCTGTTCTCTATTCACACAACACAAGACCTTTAACACTGTATCGCTCTGGCAACCGACTAGGGTAATCTTCATCTAAAGTTAAGGTCCAACCCAGTCCCCGCGACTCCCGACTCCCGACTCCCACCAAAATCATCTCATGTACGGGCGGGTTTAACCGGAACTGAGACAAGAAACGATAAGCTCGTAAACCCGCCCCCTTTCCGATAAGATCAAAAAATGCTTAGAATGATAAGTTGCACAGTAAACCAGTTAAGCCAATTTATTAAGGAAGAAATTAAGCCATGTCAGAAACAACATTCGACAGAGTCCAAAAAATCGTTGCCGACCAGCTCGGAGTAGAAGCAGAAAAGGTCAAACTAGAAGCCAGCTTTACTGAAGATCTAGGTGCTGACTCTCTCGATACCGTAGAGCTAGTTATGGCTCTAGAGGAAGAGTTTAATCTTGAAATCCCCGATGATGCCGCTGAGAAAATTGAGACCGTCAAAAACGCTGTAGACTATATCGAAAAGCAAGGAACCCCTGCCTAAATCTGACTTTATTGATCGCTAACGAAAGTCTTTCGTCCTTTGTCCTTTGTCCAGATGGCAATCGACGAATGGCAAATGACGAATGACGCAAGTTTTAAGAAAAACCCATGACACATTTGGAACAAAAACGGGTAGTTGTGACCGGACTCGGAGCAATCACCCCCATAGGCAATACGCTAAAAGACTATTGGGACGCACTGCTACAGGGCAAAAGTGGGATTGGGCCGATTACCCATTTTGATCCGTCTAACCATGCTTGTCAGATTGCGGGAGAGGTTAAAAATTTCGATCCGCATGAGTATCTAGGGCAGAAAGAAGCTAAACGGATGGATCGCTTTGCCCAATTTGCTGTTTGTGCCAGTCAACAAACCCTTGAAGATGCTCAGTTTGAAATTACCGATTTGAATGCTCATCAAGTGGGTGTGATTATTGGTACAGGAGTAGGTGGAATCAAAGTTCTGGAAGAGCAACAAGAGACTTACTTGACAAAAGGCGCGAAGAAATGTAGCGCTTTCATGATTCCGATGATGATTGCCAATATGGCAGCCGGATTGACAGCAATTAAAACGGGAGCTAAGGGGCCAAACTCTTGTACTGTAACGGCTTGTGCTGCTGGTTCCCATGCTATTGGAGATGCTTTTAGACTGATCCAACAAGGGTATGCAAAGGTCATGATTTGTGGAGGTTCAGAAGCAGCGGTCACACCGTTGTCAGTCGCTGGATTTGCTAGTGCCAAAGCTTTGTCTACTCGCAATAATGACCCTAGTCGAGCTTCTCGTCCATTTGATCGAGACCGAGACGGGTTTGTGTTGGGAGAAGGAACAGGGATTCTGTTACTCGAAGAACTCGAACATGCCCTCCAGCGCCAAGCTAAAATTTATGCAGAAATGGTCGGTTATGGGATGACCTGTGATGCCTACCATATGACCAAACCCGTTCCTGGAGGAGAAGGAGCTGCTAGGGCAATTTCCTTAGCCTTAAAAGATGCTGGGATTACGCCCGATCAAGTCAGTTATATTAACGCCCATGGAACCAGTACCTCCGCTAACGATCCCACAGAAACCCAAGCGGTAAAAACGGTACTCGGCAAAAGGGCTTATGAAATTGCCATGAGTTCGACCAAATCCATGACGGGACACTTATTGGGGGGTTCAGGGGGTATAGAAGCCGTAGCCACGGTAAAAACGATCGCCGAAGATCGTGTACCGCCAACCCTTAATTTAGATAACCCAGACACAGAAAATGGATGTGACCTTGACTATGTACCCAATGAATCCCGGAAAATGCCCGTAGAGGTGGCTCTATCTAACTCCTTTGGTTTTGGAGGTCATAACGTGACCTTGGTCTTCCGTAAATATCGTTCCTAACCCTTGCACATAACCTCAATTGATTGCCCATCGATCCCCCTAATGGGAACATGGATGTAGAGCATGGGCTAATCCTAAAATCTTGAGATTAGGAGAGGTCTAATTTGTCCAGCCTCTGTACAACAGTATAACCAGCAAAGAACTATGGCCGTTGCAACCCAATCCGTTGAACAACTCTGTATTAACTCGATCCGCTTTCTAGCTATTGATGCCGTTGAGAAAGCCAAATCTGGTCACCCCGGCTTACCCATGGGAGCAGCTCCCATGGCCTTTGTGCTGTGGGATCAATTTATGCGGTTTAATCCTAAAAATCCTCATTGGGTCAACCGCGATCGCTTTGTCCTATCGGCGGGTCATGGGTGTATGCTTCAGTATGCCCTATTGCACTTAACCGGTTACGATCAAGTGACCCTAGAAAGCTTACAACAATTCCGCCAATGGGGTTCAATTACTCCCGGACATCCGGAAAACTTTGAAACTGAAGGTGTAGAAGTTACTACTGGCCCCCTAGGACAAGGGATTGCCAATGGAGTCGGTTTGGCCATGGCTGAAGCTCACTTAGGAGCTAAATTTAATAAACCAGATGCTAAACTGATTGACCATTACACTTATGTAATTCTAGGTGATGGTTGTAACATGGAAGGGGTGTCAGGTGAAGCCTGTTCCCTGGCTGGACACTTAGGACTGGGCAAACTGATTGCTCTTTATGATGATAACCATATCTCCATTGATGGTCATACCGATATCTCCTTCACCGAAGATGTAGGGAAACGATTTGAAGCCTATGGTTGGCACGTACAGCACGTTACCGAGGGAAATACCGGTCTAGATGCGATCGCCGCTGCTATCCAAGCCGCTAAAGACGTAACCGATAAACCCTCACTGATTAAAGTCACCACCACCATTGGTTACGGTTCTCCTAACAAAGCCAATACCCACGGAGTCCATGGAGCAGCTCTAGGAGGAGATGAAGTCCAAGCAACCCGCGACCATTTAGGTTGGACTTATCCTCCCTTTGAACTGCCCCCAGAAGCCCTCGAACGCTTCCGTCAAGCTATTGAAAAAGGGGCAAGTGCTGAAGCCGAATGGAACCAAACCTTAGCCACCTACAAAACAAAATATCCAGCAGACGCAGCCGAATTTGAGCGCATCACCTCCGGAAGCCTCCCCGAAGGTTGGGCCGATGCACTGCCGAGTTATACCCCAGATGATGGGGGAATGGCCACCCGTAAGCACAGCTATACCGTTCTCAATGCCCTTGCTCCCATACTCCCTGAATTAATCGGGGGTTCGGCTGACTTGGCTCCTTCCAATTTAACCCTCATGAAGGTCTCTGGAGACTTCCAAAAAGGCCAATACGAGAATCGTAACCTGCGCTTTGGAGTACGCGAACATGGAATGGGAGCAATCTGTAATGGGATTGTTCTGCACAAAACGGGCTTAATTTCCTACGGTGCAACCTTCCTAGTCTTTACTGACTATATGCGAGCAGCCATTCGCCTATCAGCACTCTCAGAAGCTGGAGTCATTTGGGTGATGACCCACGACTCCATTGCTCTAGGAGAAGATGGTCCAACCCACCAACCTGTGGAAACGATTTCCTCCCTACGAGCGATTCCTAACCTGTTGGTCATGCGTCCAGCAGACGGGAATGAAGTCTCTGGTGCTTACAAAGTAGCCATTGAAAACCGCAACCGTCCGACTTTGTTAGCCCTCACTCGTCAAAATGTTCCTAATCTTCAGGGCAGTGGCATTGACCAAGTGAGCAAGGGTGGATATGTGCTATCTGACTGTGAAGGGACTCCCGATCTAATCCTCATTGGTACAGGTAGCGAAGTATCTTTGTGCGTGAAAGCGGCTGAACAACTGAGCGCTGAAGGTAAAAAAGTGCGTGTGGTTTCTCTGCCTTGTTGGAAACTCTTTGATGAGCAAGATGAAACCTATCGCGAATCTGTATTACCGAAAGCCGTGACCAAACGGTTGGCTGTTGAAGCGGGAACGAGCTTTGGTTGGCATCGCTATCTATCCTCAGAAGGCAGTATGGTCAGTATTGACCGATTTGGAGTGTCCTCTCCTGGCGGTACAGCAATGGAAAAATTTGGCTTTACCGTTGATAACGTGGTTGCTCGGGCCAAAGCTCTACTCTAGAGCCAATGACCGGCTAAACCCAGTCTAACTTCCCATCAGGAAGAAGGAGATACACTCTTCATTTCTTCCTGGTTTCCCTATTTGCCTATCCCCTTATTGCCTATTGCCCTTTGCCCTCCAACTCTTGAGCAAGAATTAGGATAAAAAGAATGCCACAAGCAACCTGGGGACTGCTCCTCAAAGTTCTATCCTCCTCTGTCCTTATTTCTTTTGCCATTAAGTATGGTGGAAGTTGGCTTCCTCTGGCGGCTAACCCCATAAGTGCCCTAACGTTAATTCTTTTACCCACCCTGGTGATGTTAGTCTTATTTGCCTGGCGAGGCTTCCCTTAAATACTTTTATTATCCTTATTTTGTGCTAATGAAGAATAAGCCGGTATTCTAGAATTAGAGCGAATTATCCATGCAGATTATAATTCGTACTTAAATCTCTGTGCGATCGCTCAAACCGGTAGTCAAGGCTTTGATCTGGCTCCGGAATTAGCAAAAATCTGCCCCAGGAGGGAATTTCTCTCAGACCGTCTCGCTCAACGGCCTTTACCCATCCTCTTCTTCTGATCGGAGTCAACTAGCAGCGCCCATGTTTATTCTCAAACGGCAGGATGTTGAACTTTCCAAAATTCAGCACCCCAGCGCAGAACAACCCATCCCCATCCTTACCTATCAGGGACAAACCTATCGCCTGCTCAAAGTATTTGAAGCCCATCAAGCAGAAGAAGCCAAAGCCCTGTGGCGAGATTTAATTGACAATAAAGGGAAAGTCTCTGTATTGCTCCAAGAACCGGAACGTCATAGCGTTTGGGGTAAAATTCGCCTCGATCAAGGCGAAGAAGGCTCAAGTTCCGATCAGGCTCTGCCGTTCCTGTTCACTCAAGGTGTTTTTTTAATGGCTCAAGCGGTGGCGATCGATATTGAAGACCTGTTGGGACCCAAACAAGCCAAAGCATTTGAAAAAAGTCTGACTCACGTCTTTCAACAATGGAATTTACCCCATGCTGGCTCGAAGGAAACCATTGTACAACTGATCAGCATTGACCCTCTAGAAGATGGGTTCCCCACTAACGCTTGGAAAGAAGTCGATCTGAGTAATTTTTTGCGGGAAGTGCATCGCTTAGGCAAAGACTACTTTGGCAATACCAGTTTTGCTGTAGGCGCAATGGAAGTCTTAGACGATTTGTCCGATAGCGATCGCCAATCTTTCGTAGACTGGTTAAGACAATCGGGATTAGCCAAACTTTGGAAAGACTAATTGACTTTCATCTACCATCTGCCCATAATCTTCCCAATTTCCCCTAAGATGTCAATAATACCTTAAACCTGCTAACGTTGTGGTTTATCTCCAGCGGCTAACACCTGTCATGAGTTCAGGGAATTTCTATGAGTAGTTCTGCCCAAAAATCATCAAAATCGATCTTTACCACCCAATCCATCGTTTTAGCTGGAATCACTTGGGGAATCCTTTCCCTATTGTTTTTCCTCCTTTTCAGTGCTAACCCTCCCAACTGGTACTCTCCCCTAACCTACATTTTTGGATTCGTTAGCAACCTCGCAGCCGCTTTTCTGTGTTTTAGAAACTGGAAAAGTCCTCAAATTGTTAGCGGCCGGAGTGTGTGGTTGGGTATCGGACTTGGCATGTTCTTTTACTTCCTGGGAGATATCCTCTTTGGCATATGGGAACTGGTCTTTAACCAAAACCCTGCGGTGTCTCCTGGAGATCTCTTCTACATCATTTCTTATATTTGTCTCTCAGTTGGCTTGTTTTTAGCTGTTACCACCAGACGGCTTAATTTAGAACTGAAGCAATGGCTGATTGTGGCAGGAATTTTTCTCACATCAACATTACTGGCGGTTTGGCTATCGCTACCCGCAGGAGTAGATGTTGAGGCAACATCGGCTCAACCTGTGGCAACTCAAACCCAAGTAGCAGCCGCAGAAGCCCCAGCAGAAACGCCAGCAACTCAGAGTGCCCCAGAAATTGTGATTAAACTTGAAGAAACCCTTCAACCCCTAGAAAGTGTTGTCACTCTGCTTTACACGATTTTGGATGTGCTGCTCTTAATTGCAGCCAGTACAGTATTACTGGCCTTCTGGGGGGGAAGAACCTCTCAATCTTGGCGGATGATTGCGGCGGCGGCCTTTTCCCTCTATATTGCCGATATGTGGTTTAAATATGCGATCGCTCGCGTACCGGACTACGAAAGTGGTGGACTCCTAGAAATTTTTTGGATCTTTAGCCCCATTCTATTTGGGATTGGTGCAGCCCTAGAATTTGACTTGTCTACTCGCTCAACTCGTCGTAGTCGCAGACGAGGCTCGAATTAATTCAATCAAGTTCTATACAAATTTAGTTTCCTTTCTAGCCATTGATTGGGTATTGTGGAAAAGAGATCATTTTTACAAGTAACGACTTGGTGTTCTCTTGTTGTCTTGTCTACGGTGAAGTAGTCTTATGTCTCCAAGAAAACTAACAGAATCTGAAAAAGTCGATATCATTAAAACCTATCGTGAGACAGTAGAGACCACTTCAACTTTGGCAACTCGCTACAGTGTTAGTAATTCTACGATTAGTCGCTTACTTAAGGCCCGTCTGCCAGCCGCCGAATATGAAAATTTGGTGCAGCAAAAACGTGCTGCTGCGGGTAAAGGTAAAATGCCAAGTCTCTCAAATGTGAGTGAACCGGAGTCCCCCAAAGCTTCTCAACCTGAAGTGCAACAGGTCGATCTTCGTTTGGCTACTCCTGCTTCGGATGCAAAAGTTGATGCGGATGAGCAAGAGGATTTATCTTTGGAGAGCAAACCGAAAAAAGTGCGATCGCGTTTGAATGCAGTAACGGATAGCTCTGAGACAGTCATCCACCCTTCCATACCTGGCTTGAATCTGGTTAGCTCCGATCTGGATACGGAGAATGGTGAGGAAGATGAGCAGGAATACTATGCCCAAGCGAGTACCTTACGAGAATTGCTGGGAGAAGATTTAGATGAGGAAGATCTCGATGAGGATGAGGATGAAGATGACCTGGATGATGATTATTATGAGAGCACTCGGTTAGCTATCCCTGGGGGTATTCCGGCTAAAGTGGAGGTTCTGCCTCTCTCAGAAGCAGCTTTGCCCAGAATTTGTTATTTGGTGATCGATCGGGGAGCAGAGTTGATTACTCGTCCGTTGAAGGAATTTGCACAGTTGGGCCAAATTCCTTCTGCTGAGGTGAGTGAGCGGACGTTACCGGTGTTTGATAATCATCGGGTAGCGCGCCGATTTTCTCGCCGTAGTCAGAGGGTGATTAAGGTTCCCGATAGCCGTATGTTACCGAAAACTCGCCCTTATTTGTACGCGAAGGGGATTACACGGTTGTTGTTTGATGGCCAGGTGTATTCTTTAGATCAGAATTAATCCCATCTGGAAGGGTCTAGATCTTGGGGTTCAGAGAAGGGGGAGGTCTTGTTGCTCCTCCAAGGTAGAATCAGAAGACCAGCAAGAAGTCCAAGAGATGCACTAAAGGCTAAGAGGATGCCTACTGGGATCTGTACGGACTCAAAAAGCAGGAATTTGAGGGATACAGGGGTGGCATTCTGGACGGAGAGAATGGCGATCGCACTAATCCAAACACTAAGCAGTAGGGTTAGACTCAGATGACGGGCTATCATAACTAGAAAAAACAACTCAGGGTAGTGTCTGAATGGATTATATAGCGCTGGGCGCTGGTAATGGTAATTCGTCAGAAGTTAAGGGAGGTAATAGGCGATAGAAAATGTCCTAACTATCCTTTGCACTGCCATATCTTGACAATCGAGTGGGGAAATATCGCAAAACGTATCGTTTTTTATTGTTTTGTCAACACAGTGGCACGAATCTCTAAGGACAGGCTATTATCAGGATCTAGGTTTAGTTAATTGGTTATTGCGCGAATCAGTTATGGGTGAAGCGAAACGCCGTAAAGCTGCTCTAGGAGAACAGTATGGCCAGGAAAAGACCATATTACCCTGGTTACCAGTTACCCAATCACAAGCTGACCGGTTTGTCAAGTGGACAAGCACTGGAGCTTGGATTGGCATTGGGGTCATGATTGCAGTATGGGTAACGGTTCGATTTATTGGCCCCAGTTTTGGCTGGTGGCAAGTGAACTAATCATTCGAGGGAAAACCCGAGTGTATCTCAGAATACAGCCTTACCCAAGAAGATGCTCTTATGGTGAAGCGGAGTCCATTCGCGAGAAGGTTGGTTAATCCCTAGATCAGTTCTAAGAAATCTGAGAAAATTCTTAAGAAATTATAAAACCGTCTAGAATAGTGTGGTGAGTGGAGGGAAATAAAGGTGTTTATCCGATTAGCACACCAACATAGACAATTTGTCCAAGATCTGGTCATGAGCCTTCAGGCGTTGGCCATTGTCCTGGAGCGCCAGGGGTATTTAGCCTCGTGCTATACCTGTGGCGATCAAATGAATAGCGCATCCTTTATGGTGAGCTTAGGAGATAACCATCTAATTCGGTTTTTGGTTTCTGATTATGGGATTACCTGGACAGAAATGCGCGATGACCGAGAGCTGATGAAACTCGAAGGTGCAGAGGCGATCGCCCAACTTCAAGAGTTAGCCAATCTAGCAAAACGGGATAAACTACCCGAAGAGCCTCCATTAACAGGTGCGGTGCCCCAAAAGACAAAGTCTTCTGGAATGAAGGTTCTTCCCAGAGTAGGATGAGAAGATGATCAGTTGTATGATTGAGCGTACTGGTGGATTTTCCGCCAGGAAGTTTTTTGTGCCCTTAAGTGGAAGTGCGCTTCCATCTTAAAGAAATGGGTGAAAACTAATAATTTATCGTTTGTCTCTTCATTCTGAGGGTTTCGGGTGTGATAACTACCAGATCTGCATCCTCGAGATAGACTTAGATTCTAATACAATTTCTCTTTAAGCCTCCCATTCATCAATCCTTGCCAGACAATTGGCTCTAAGCCGATTATTAAGGGCATATTCAGATAGAAACGGAATCATCTAGCAAATCCAGTAGCTGTGCTTCTGTTAGTTGGGTGATGTTTAATCTTTCTGCCTTGGTTAACTTGGAGCCAGGGTTATCGCCAACAACGACATAATCGGTTTTGGCACTAACAGAACTGCTGACTTTTCCTCCTGCTGCTTCAATACGGGTTTTGGCTTGCGATCGCGTTAAAGTAGGCAGTGTCCCGGTAAGTACAAAGGTTTTGCCCGTCAGAGAGGTTGAGGAAGCCGCAGAAGTTGAGGGGGCAGCAGATAAGGATAAACCTAAGGCTTGTAAGCGTTGGATTAAGGTTTGATTTTCGGCAACTTGAAACCATTCAGCGATCGCCGCGCTCATTTCTGAACCAATTCCATATACACTCTCTAAGTCGCTCTCTGTGGCTTTAGCGAGTTGTCCGATAGAGGGAAAGGCTTTACATAAGAGCTTCGCGTTTGTAGCTCCCACATGGCGAATGCCGATCGCATACAAGATACAATGCCAAGGGCGAGTTTTGGAAGCCGAGATCGCCTGTACCAGCTTTTCAGCAGATCTCTGACCCATACGGTCTAACTGCATTAAATCATCAATCGTCAATTCATACAAGTCTGGGAGCGATCGCACCAACTCCTGCTCGACCAATTGCGCTGCCAGTTTTTCCCCCAAGCCGTCGATATCCAGGGCATCCCGACGCACCGCATGGATCAGAGCGCCGCGTAGAATTCCGGGACAAGAAGGATTGACACACCGGGGCACAGCTTCTGTTTCCACTCGCACCACCGGGGAATTACACTCAGGGCAAAGGGTGGGCATTTCGTAGCGGGTAGCTTCAGGGGGGCGCAGTTCCGGTAAAACGCGCACGACTTCGGGTATGATTTCTCCAGCTTTGCGGATAATTGCCGTATCGCCAATACAGAGATCGAGTTCAGCGATGCGATCGGGGTTGTGCAACGTAGCACGTTTGACCGTGGTTCCTGCCAGTTGGATGGGTTCGAGTTCAGCCACGGGGGTTAGCGCTCCTGTTCTGCCCACCTGCACCGTCACCGATTTAACGACTGTGGGTAACTCTTCGGCAGGATATTTGAGAGCGATCGCCCAGCGAGGGAATTTGTTCGTAAAGCCGAGTTGGGTTTGTAACGCTCGATCGTTGAGTTTCACCACCACACCATCCGTGAGATAGGGGAGTTGGTGGCGATCGGTTTCCCAGCGCGTATAATATTGCTCCACCTCGGTTAAAGAGGGGCAGAGGGTGCGATTGGGATTGACCTTAAATCCCCAGCCTGAGAGCCATTCCAGCGCTTCCCACTGGCTTTGGGGCAAATTTGAGGTTTCCGGCAAATGAAGGGTGTAGGCGAAGAAATCTAAGCGGCGAGCAGCGACAATTCGGGGGTCGAGTTGGCGCAGGGTTCCGGCGGCGGCATTGCGGGGGTTGGCGAAGGGGGGTTCGCCTGCTTCCGTGCGTTCCTGATTGAGACGGGCAAACACTTCTAGGCTCAGAAACGCTTCTCCCCGCACTTCGACGCGCTCCGGGATGGCTTCCCCCGTTAAGCGCAGGGGAATGGAGCGAATCGTTTTCACATTGGAGGTAATCTCTTCTCCAATCGTGCCATTGCCACGGGTTGCCCCCCGCACGAGTACCCCTTGTTCGTACGTTAGGGCTAAAGCAGAGCCATCAATTTTCAGTTCGCAGATGTATTCGGGCGGGGTTTCGGAGGGCATAGAACCCGCGTAGCGCATCCATCGGTCTTGCCATTGGCGAAATTCGGCCAGGTTAAAGGCATTTTCCAGACTGTAGAGGGGAACATGATGCTCGACGGAGGTAAACTGCTGTGCCGGTTGGTCGCCCACGCGTTGGGTGGGACTCTCCGGTACAATCAGGTCAGGATATTGGGTTTCCAGGTCTTGGAGTTGGCGATAGAGGCGGTCATAAACGCTATCCTCCATAATCGGATTATCGAGGACATAATATGCATAACTGGCTGTTTGCAACTGTTCCCGCAGCCGAGTCACCTGTTGCACAATTTCCGCAGAAGCCACAACACCTTACCCCATTGAGCGATGATTGATTTATTTTTCAATATTAAATGAACCTGAGCCGAGCGTGGGATAAGGAAAGGAGGATCGGGTAGAGAATGTGATAAACAACTAGCCCACTCCTCCCTCTTAAATTAAGCAAATTAAGCGTTTACAGGGCTGGGTTGCTTTTGGAAAAAGCGATCGCGGATCGAGTCTGCCATTTGGGCTGGCATTAGTCCTAAAGCCGTTTTCGACTCATCCGGTTTAGCATGATCCACGAGGATATCGGGGACACCCAAACGCTGAACGGGAACGACGATATTGGCATCCATCAGTGCTTCTACAATACCAGAACCAAAACCGCCGATTAAGCTGCCTTCTTCTAGGGTGGCGACGCGACCAATTTTCTCGGCTAACGGTAGAATCAGCTCCGTATCTAAGGGTTTAGCAAAGCGAGCATTAACGACAGTCGTTTCTACACCATGTTCGCTCAACAGTTCGGCCACCTGGAGGGCAGGATGCACCATGGAACCATAGGCAACCAGGAGTAAATCGTCACCATTGCGTAAGATTTCCCCTTTACCAATTTCCAGAGGTTCCCACCCTTCTTCCATTAGGGGTACACCATAACCATTGCCGCGAGGATAGCGCATGGCGATCGGACCATCGGTATAATCAATACCAGTAACAATCATCCGTTGCAGTTCTCCCTCATCTTTGGGAGCCATCAGCACCAAATTGGGTAAACAGCGCAAATAGGAGATATCGTACATCCCTTGGTGAGTGGGCCCATCTGCACCAACAATTCCCGCCCGGTCTAAACAGAAGAAGACGGGGAGCTTTTGGATACAGACATCATGAATAACTTGGTCATAGCCCCGTTGCAGGAAGGTCGAATAAATGGCAGCAACTGGCCGCATTCCTTCGCAAGCTAAACCCGCAGCCAGGGTAACGGCATGTTGTTCGGCAATGCCGACATCAATATATTGATCGGGTAATTTGGCATGGAGTTTATCCAAACCAGTTCCCGTAGCCATGGCTGCGGTAATACCGATAATCTTGGGATTATTTTCCGCCAGTTGAGTGAGGGTATGGGCAAAGACCTTGGAATAGGAAGGGGGTTTGGGCTTACTGGAAGGAATCGCCTTACCGGTGGTTAAGTTAAAGGGACTTTGGGCATGATAGCCGACTTGATCGTTTTCGGCGATCGCATATCCTTTTCCTTTAGTCGTCGCCACATGCACTAACACCGGTCCTTCAATTTGGTGTGCTTGCTCAAACGTAGTAATCAACTCCTGTAAATCATGGCCATCTACCGGCCCCATATAAGTAAAGCCTAATTCCTCAATGACTGCCCCGACTTTAGAGACTGCCAAGCGCTTCATCCCTTCTTTGACTCGTTCCATCTCTGGCGTAAAGGTTTCACCAAAGAAAGGAATATGCTTAAACTGCTCTTCTAAGTTATCTGCGAAAAACTGCATCGGCGGACTGAGGCGCATTTTATTCAGATACCGGGAAATCGCCCCCACATTAGGAGAAATGGACATTTCATTATCATTTAAGATGACTAATAGACGAGTATGGGGCAAATGTCCCGCATGGTTAATCGCCTCTAGAGCCATGCCCCCGGTGAGCGAGCCATCTCCAATAATGGCAGCCACCTTATAATTTTCACCCATCCTATCTCGTGCCAAAGCCATTCCTAGAGCCGCAGAAATGCTCGTAGAGGCGTGTCCAGCACCAAAATGGTCAAATTTGCTCTCGCCGCGCTTCAAATAGCCTGCAATGCCATCTTTTTGCCGTAGGGTATGAAAATCATTGTAGCGTCCCGTAATCATTTTATGGGGATAGGCTTGGTGACCCACATCCCAAACCACTTTATCATGGTCAAGATCCAGGGTTTGATAGAGCGCTAAGGTCAGTTCAACCACCCCTAAACCCGGGCCTAAATGACCCCCTGTCGCTGCGATCGTTTGCAGATGCTTTTCTCGGATTTGACGTGCAACTTGTTCCAACTGGGCGATCGACAGGCCATGCAATTGGTTGGGATGAGTGAGTTCACTTAAATGCATAGGTAAGGTGTCCTCATTTTTTCATAAACTTAGTTTTCCATACCTTATCCACTGTAAGTTATTAGAGTGCAGTTGTAGCCTCTAATAACTTACAGTAATAATTAGAAATCACTGCTCGCCCTATTGTTTTTTGTGAGGAGTTGTAAGGATGTCTAATCCTAAATTTCGTCTAACTTCTGTCTTAAATCCTTTGATGGGTGGGGTTTTGCTTACTGCTTTCAGTGCTGTATTGGTGCCACCCCAAGCGGCGATCGCCCGTAATGCCTTTCGGACTTGTGATTATGAGTTAGCCCAGATGGGGATTTCTCCAGAAGATCGTTCTAGAGCTTGTGGCACTGCCTTATATCCAAAAGATATTTCTGGATGTGTAGTAGGAATTGTCAATCGAAATGAGGACATCGATCCCTTAGAAGCCTTGTCCACCTGTCGCCAAGTGCGTCGCCCCTTAGATTTGGCCAGTTGTGTCACTGATATTAATCACATCGACGAATCTGATGCGATCGCTAGTACTGTACTAGAGACTTGTCGGCGTGCCCTTTTGCCCCGACGGTTTGCCCAATGTGTAGTCGGAATGGATCGGGAGATGGACTTAAGCACCCAAGAGGTAATGACTCATTGTATCGAAGCGAGAGATCAACCGAGAGGATTTTATCCGGATTTATCCAATGTTGGGCAACCTTTAGCTCCTACTCCCGGAGCGCCTCCACCCCTACAACCCATTCCTGGAATTGAACCTGATTTAGATCAATTGGGTATACCTAGGTGATAGGGAATGGGGAATAGGGAATAGGCAAAAGGCAATTTCCCCGTGTCCCCGCGTCTGGAGCGTCTCCCATTCCCCCATCCTCCCCAAGCTATGGCAAACTATATAACGGCAACTAAGCGATCGCGTGAGGATGTGAGAGCAACCATGAGTGAATTTTTAGATTATCTCAAACCCAACTATAAATATGCTTATGTGGCAACGGGGGAATTTAAGCCAGGTAAGTTTGCTGAGGCACGAGAATTGTATGAAGAGGCGATCGCTACCTATAGCGAGGGATTTGAGGGAGCCTACTTGCTACAAGAACCGGGAAGTGACCGAGGAATTGCGGTAATCTTCTGGGATCGTATTGAGGATATGGAAGCCAATAAGAGTGAGGCGAACGAAAAGATTTTACACAAGATGCTACCGTTGTTTGTTCAACCTCCGGTAACCACCTTTTATGAAGTCTGTAGTGAAATTAAGCCTAAATAGAGGCAGGATGTAGGGGAGAACAATTTTTCTCTCCTACAGCTACAGCATAGAAAAGGAGAGTTAGGATATTGTCTATTGCCTCTTGCCTGAAACAATAACCTCTAACTATCCTAACTCACTCCTTCTCTGCTATACACCCTATGAATACAACCAGAAATAGGTCACCATGGGAATCACAGTTGCCAGAATCAGCAACACAGCCACCCAAACCATAGCGTTAGAGTTCTTGGTTTCTTCTGCCGACGCAAACGTACTTTCTGCTTGAATCGTGTCTTCAACTAGGGGAGGGCCGGGATCGGGATTACCAGATAGAATAGCGGTTAAGCGATCGCCTGCGCCTAAAAAGGCTCGATTGTAGCGATCGCCACTGCGCAACGGCACTTGCACCGTTTCGCTCGACACACTCTCAGCCATCTCATCAGACAACAGATCCTGCGTTCCCTCTCCTGTCTGAATGGCTGAATTATTGGTCACTACATCCAAAACCAATAACACTTGATTACGTTGTTCCTCTATAGTGGGAAACCACTTTTCAAACAAATCATGGGTAAAGCTATCAATCGTTTCCCCATAATCTAAACGACGAATCGTTACCAAGCGCACCTCATTCCCTGTTTCTTCAGATAGTTCACTGAACTGTTTACTGAGTTTTCCTTCATTTAAGCGACTAATCACATCCGCTCGATCGACGATCCAAGTTGCCTCTCCTGCTTCCACCACAGGCATTTGATAAACCCCCGTAGCTTCTGCCAGTTGCGGATTCATCCACCCCAGCAACAGAGCTAAAATACTGATTAATAATCCCCGAATTGTTGTTTTCATTTTAAATATTGCCTCATTAAAATCCTATCTATCATTTTCATACAATTGATCCAAGGAAAGGGCAAAACCCGGTTTTTCCTCTTCCCCACTCATGGATGTACCAAATACACCGAACAGGGAACATGATGAATCACATAATTACTCACACTACCTAAAAACCATTCCGTTAGATTCGAGCGTCCCCGCCGTCCCATCACCACTAAATCTGCATTCCAAGACTGAGCAAGATCGCAGATAACGCGCCCTGGATTACCATAGGTTTGGGTCAATTCCGTTTCAATATCTGCTTGAACGGCTCGATCTTCAAAGGTCTTGAGTAACTCTAAGCTCTCTTGTTCAAATTTGGCCCATTGATCGTGATAGGATTTCACCCAATCCATACTCAACTGCCCTTCAATCCCTAAACTCACGATCCTCGGATCGGAAGGACTATCAGAGGATTGACTGGATAATACATGTAGCAACATTAACCGAGCCGAATAGGCCTGAGTCAAGACTAAAGTGTGTTCAAAAATGGTATGACTGGTTGGGCTGCGATCGAGGGCAACAAGAATTCGGGATACCATGAGTAATTGTTAATAGATAATAGGTAATGGGTAATGGGCTATCTCCACGTCCCCGCATCTGGAGTATTTTCCCATTCCCAAGCCCCCACCGTCTAGGGAAGGCGAGTGATCCATTGCACAAATAAAGCTCCAATAGTCAGAGTAACAGCAGTTTGTAGTAAATAAATAATTGTCCAGCGTAAAACTTGAGGAATCCCCATGAGCATGACCTCCAAGGTTAATGTAGGGTACAGGGATCGATCTCACCCTAAAGTTGGTTTAACGAAGGGATTGATGGGTTGATAAGGAGGTTTTTTCATAAGTGGTCTCACTGGTGGGTTGAAATGCACTCTGGGAGGACAAAGTTGCGATCCCTATCCGTAACACGGTTGATAGAGTCACTACGACCATTAAGCTCAGGGTGGCTGTTGGCAGAAGGGAGATGAGTTGGGGTTGATTTCTTTTCATGAGAGGTACTCATCAATTCCAGTGAGAGGCTTGAGCCTAGGTTACTGGAGGGAGGAAAAGAAACGCATCACCCATTAGCATCACCCAGTTGGGTGAATTGAGGATGATGGAGAGTAGATGGGAGGGCGATCGCCAAGTTCTGGTAATCAGCCTCGGTATTATAGACTTGGGCGCACACTCTCAGCAACCGATGGGGAATTCCTGGAAAGGCCATGATGGCGACTTCGATATGTCTCTCTTGGGAGAGATGGTTATAGAGGGGAAATGCTGCACCATCAGGTAAGGGAAGAGAGACCATTGAACCGAGACAAGATTCTGGGAGATTACAGGTAATGTTGAGCGTTTCACACAGTAAGCTTTTAGCGCTCAGAATCATTTGATGATTCTGTTGCATGAGTGCTGTCCATCCCCCTGGGAATTGGGTTGCTATAAAATCGATCGCCGTGGGGATGCAGAGATAGGGGGTAAAGTCTTGGGTTCCTGTCCAATCAAATTCTAAATGAAATCGAGAGCGATCGCTACGGGTCGAATTGGCTCCATGACTAATACTCAGGGGACGAATCCGATCTTGTTGCTCTGGTTTAATATACAAAAACCCTGCGCCTTTGGGGGCAAAAAGCCATTTATGACAGTTGCCACTGTAATAGGTTACCTCTAATTCTTCGAGGTTAAGGGGAATTTGACCGGGAGCATGAGCGCCATCCACAAGTAATTCTATGCCTTGGGTTTTCAGAGCTTTGCCCAGGGTTTGAATCGGGAAAATCAAACCGGTCATACTGGCAATATGGTCGATTAGGACTAACCGAGTTTTAGGGGTAACGGCGGCTAAGATGCGATCGGCAATATCTTGCTTGTTTTTTGGAGGAAAGGGAATGGACACCAACACAATTTTAGCCCCAGTCCGATGAGCCACAAACTCTAAAGCATTCCGACAGGCGTTATATTCATGATTGGTTGTCAGCAGTTCATCCCCAGCAGCAAAGGGAAGTGAACGTAATACGGTGTTCACTCCAGTCGTTGCATTGGGAATTAAGACTAAGTTTGAAGGGTTTGCGCCTAAAAATTGGGCTAATCGGTTCCGAGCTTGGTCTAGGAGCGCTTCTAGTTTATGCATGATAAACCCAGTGGGATTTTGCTCTAATTGTTCCCTTAACTGGGTTTGTCGCTCTAGTATAGGGCGCGGACAAGCCCCAAATGCTCCATGGTTCAGGTAAGTTCGGTTGGGATCGAGTGTCCACCACTGCTTCCAAGGAGAGACTTCCTGAGTGCCTGTTGCATTCATGGGTTAAAAAAGGGTTGATTTTTTCAAACTCCCCAGGCCGGATTCGAACCAGCGACCAATCGGTTAACAGCCGACCGCTCTACCACTGAGCTACTGAGGATCACAGTTTCTTAATGTAGCGCTAAGACTAGGGGTTTGTCAAGGGGTTAATCCAACTTTTTTTTGGAGACGATCGCGATCGCGATGGGTTGCACAATTACCCTCTAAGATGGTAAGCCCATACGCCAAGCCGCTAAACGCTTTTGTGCTGTGGCATCCAGCCCACGGAACACAGAAGATCGAGAGACTTTTTTCTCGGTTTTCCGTTGGTCGCGCAGACCTTTTTGACTATTACTGACATCATGGGCTAACCGACTCGCTGACATCCATTCCGCTCCATATCCTACCACCGTCATTTGTTGAGCGCGATCGGAAGTGGCCACAATCAGGCGCTTTTGATATTTTTCAATCGAGCGACTAAATTTAGCACAAGCAATCTCAATATAAGAATCTGCCGTTTGGCCAAAATTGGTGTAATGGACACAAACTTGATGGGTAATCTTTTCCCGATGACTGGGAGAATGTTTGAGATGAGCGTCAAACACAATCCGGGTATCATAGCCCCGGAAGGAACCATAGTTAGTCAGCACTTCAATCAGTTGTTCGCGGGCAACGTCTAGTCCTTGGCGATCGCGGGTTGCTTGCAAATCGCTCCAAGCACCAATAATGTTATAACCATCAACAAATAAAATAGCAGTAGTTCTGGGTCGAGACATGGGTCTGGATCGTCAATTTTCAGTTCCGGATTTGAGCATATTAAGATAGTATAGTGGCATGATGCTGGAATAGTCCTGCTTAAATAGGGGTCTATAAACCCTCAATCCTCTATGGATAAAGGGTTTGGTAGATTTAAATTGAATGCAAGAACTCAAGCCAGAATCACTGTCAATCCAGACGGATTAAACCCTCAGTCAGTTCCTTTAGGAATCTTTTCTGAGAGTTTTCCCAATTAGTAACCGTGAAGGAGTGAAACGGATGAACAAAATAGCAGCCTTCATTGGTGCGTCACTCATTCTCCTAATGCCAGGACAAGCCTCTTGGGCAGAAGAAGCTCAAGCAGAAGGTCGTCCAGTTTGTGAAGCCGCTCAAAAACTTGCCCAAAGTCCTGAAGGCGCAGAACAAACCATTCGTGGCATTGTTCGGAGTATCGTTGGCGATATGGTCACCCTAGAATTAGCCGACGGTGAAGTGCGTACCGTATATCTTGACCGCAGAGAACGAGGATTCATCGGTAACATTTTAGGAGCTGATGTGGTGGTTACTCCCGTTTTCTGTAACCGAGTTTCTCTTTATCGGGAAGCCCCACCACCCGCTAGAGCCTTTACTATTCCTGCCCTGCCGCCCCCGGCTCCCCCACCGAGTCTTCCTCCCCT
>NZ_CEZBFX010000081.1:0-22388 GCF_982964205.1 Roseofilum sp.
CCTAAATCGTGAGGTTTAGGAATCCCCTCGCCTTTAGGCAGGGGTGGATGTCAAGATTCTAAGCTAGAAAGGGTAATCAGCCCCGTGAAAAACCCAGTAGCCGCAAGGCACGCACCTTGAAAACTGAAGTTATGGGGTTCTTCTCAGGAAAGCTTGAGAAGGTGAAAACTTCAAGCACCAAGTATCAGAGAAACTGAATATTTTAGGTTTTGAACTGTATCGTAGAGCATACGAAAACAGGCTTCTGGAATGGAGCGAACGTCTGAGGAGAGGATCGTCTCTGGATTAAATACCGCAAGAGATTTAGTTGAAGCGAACTCGTTGAATCAGAAATCCAAAGCAGTGATGTTTGGAGAATCTACTCGACTTTAGCCAGTGGAGTATGTCAAACCCTAAGTAAAGAAAAAGGTGTCGTCATAACTCTTATGGCACTTTTTTCAAGCTTTTGATGTGAGATATGGATCGCCCATGCAGAATTCAGACGTAACCCTTAAAGCTAATATGAATACCGGATCTTTGTCCCCAAACTCCTCTGTCCCCGCGTCTGAGCCACAGACTCGTCCATTTTGCGATCGCCATTTAGGCCCGAATGACAACGATATTCAGCGGATGCTCAACCTGTTAGAAATCGATGACTTAGATGCCTTAATTGAGCGTACCATTCCCCCAGCGATCCAGCTCACTCAGCCCCTCGATCTCCCCAGCGCCCAAAGCGAACATGAAGCGCTGAAAACCCTCAAAGAGATGATGGGCGAAAACCGGATTTTTCGCTCTTATATAGGCATGGGCTATGCCAACTGTATCACCCCACCGGTCATCCAACGTAATATCCTGGAAAATCCCGGATGGTATACCGCCTATACACCCTATCAAGCCGAAATTGCCCAGGGTCGTCTCGAAGCCTTACTTAACTTTCAAACGCTGGTCATTGATTTAACTGGGTTAGAAATTGCCAATGCCTCCTTACTTGATGAAGGAACAGCAGCCGCCGAAGCGATGAGCATGAGCTATGGCCTCTGCAAAAATAAGGCCAACAGCTTTTTTGTCTCCCAAGAGTGTCATCCCCAAACCATTGAAGTGGTGCAAACCCGCGCCCAACCCTTGGGTATAGAAGTCATTGTTGGCGATCATCGCACCTTTGATTTTAGCCAACCCATCTTCGGGGCCCTGCTGCAATATCCCGCAACGGATGGCACGATTTATGACTACAGCGAATGTATTGCCAAAGTCCATGAACTAGGCGCTCTGGCGACAGTAGCGGCTGACCTTCTGAGCCTCACCCTGTTGACTCCTCCAGGAGAAATGGATGCGGATATTGTGGTGGGGAATAGCCAACGGTTTGGTGTTCCCCTAGGCTATGGCGGCCCCCATGCGGCCTATTTAGCCACCCGCGAAGCCTATAAACGGCAAGTTCCCGGTCGCATTGTCGGTCGCTCGAAAGATAAGGATGGACTGCCGGCTCTGCGGTTAGCGCTGCAAACGAGGGAACAACATATCCGCCGGGATAAGGCGACGAGTAATATTTGTACGGCTCAGGTGCTGTTAGCGGTGATTGCCTCGACGTATGCCGTGTATCACGGGCCGGAAGGTCTGAAGGCGATCGCCAAAACGATCCATCAACATACCCTCTGGTTAGCCGCTGGTCTCAAGCGTTTGGGCTATAGCTTGCCTGAAAGCCGGTTTTTTGACACTTTACGGGTAAACTTGGGTGAAACGTCCTTAGAGAGCCTATTGTCCGCCGCTAATGGGAAAGAAATTAACCTCCGTACTCTAGATGAGAAGACTGTGGGGATTTCATTGGATGAAACCACGACTATCGCAGATGTCATCGACCTATGGGAGATTTTTGCCCAGGGACAAAATTTACCCTTTAGCGCAGAAGAAATTATCGGGTCTGCGCCAACCCCAGATTTGGGTCACTTCACGCGCCAAAGTCCCTACATGACCCATCCCGTATTCCATCAATACCATTCGGAAACGGAACTATTGCGCTATCTGCATCGCCTGGAAGCGAAGGATTTGTCCTTGACAACCTCCATGATTCCCCTCGGCTCTTGTACGATGAAACTCAATGCTACAGCCGAGATGATTCCGGTGACTTGGCCGGAAATCGGTCAAATTCATCCCTTTGCACCCCTGGAGCAAACGGCAGGCTATCAGGAAATGTTCCGTCAGTTGGAAGCTTGGTTAGCTGAAATTACCGGATTTGAGGCGGTTTCGTTGCAACCCAATGCGGGGTCTCAGGGAGAATATACCGGATTATTGGTGATTCGAGCCTATCATCAGCATAACGGACAAGGCGATCGCCATATTTGTCTGATTCCAGAGTCAGCCCATGGCACGAACCCCGCCAGTGCCGTGATGTGTGGGATGAAGGTCGTCGCGGTAAAATGCGATCGCCAGGGTAATATTGACCTCACTGACCTCAGAGCCAAAGCCGAAAAACACAGCGCTCAACTCTCCGCGCTCATGGTCACCTATCCCTCCACCCACGGCGTATTTGAAGAAGCCATTCAAGAAATCTGTGAAATTATTCATAGCCATGGCGGTCAAGTCTACCTCGACGGAGCCAACATGAACGCTCAAGTCGGACTCTGTCGTCCTGGAGACTATGGCGCAGATGTCTGTCACCTGAACTTACACAAAACCTTCTGTATTCCCCACGGTGGTGGCGGTCCGGGGATGGGCCCCATTGGTGTAGCGCCCCACTTGGTTCCCTTCCTTCCCGGTCATAGTATCGTCGATTTAGGCAAGAACCAACAGGGAGCGGTAGCAGCCGCGCCTTGGGGAAGTTCGAGTATTCTGCCCATTTCCTGGATGTACATTGCCATGATGGGCACGCAAGGGTTAACCGATGCCACGAAAGTAGCGATTCTGAATGCTAACTATATCGCCCATCGGCTCGACCCCCATTATCCCATTCTGTACACCGGCAAGTTTGGCTTAGTGGCTCACGAGTGTATTGTGGACTTGCGACCCCTGAAAAAATCGGCCGGTGTGGAAGCGGAAGATATCGCCAAGCGGTTGATGGACTACGGGTTCCACGCGCCTACCATGTCTTGGCCGGTTGCCGGAACGATCATGGTTGAACCCACCGAAAGCGAGTCGAAGGAAGAGCTAGACCGTTTCTGCGATGCCATGATTGCCATTCGCGAGGAAATTGCCGCCATTGAGCGGGGAGAGATGTCTGCTGAGGATAATCTACTCAAAAATGCCCCCCATACGGCCGAAATGCTGTTAGCCGATGAGTGGACGCATCCCTATTCGCGCCAGCAAGCGGCCTATCCTGCGCCTTGGACGAAGGAGTTTAAGTATTGGCCGCCAGTGCGACGAATTGATAATGCATTTGGCGATCGCAATTTTGTCTGTTCCTGCGCTCCCATGGAAGCCTATTCTTAGGCGATAGAACAGATAGAAACCGGGTCATCTGGTTCCTTCTTGCTCAAAGCAAGGATATCCCAGGAGAAACCCGGTTTCTTGGCGCTAGGGAATGGGGAATAGGGAATAAAGTTTTAGTGTTTCTATCCCTTCTAGACTCTAGCTTGTGAGTCTCCTTATCCGCTCTTAGTGCGATCGGGTTTTCCCCATTTTTTCCACAAAGGAAACAAGTTTTCCACAGGGTTTTGAGGAAAAACAGGGAAAAATTCCCCCTCTTAGGTTAACCGACCTGTCCAAGAGGGGGTTTCTGTTCTGTCGTGAAGCGATCGCCGCTAACTCTTCTTGCGACCCCGCGAACTGGTAGTTTTCGTGCTTTTCTTAGCCTTCAATAACTCTAGAGCCTCTTCTAAAGTTACCTCTTCAACCGGCCGTTCTTTCGGCACACTGGCATTCACTTTACCATGCTTCACATAGGGGCCATAGGGGCCATCATAAATATTAATGGCTTCTCCATCCTCTGGATGTGTTCCCAACTCTCGTAAGGGTTCCTTAGTCTTACTGCGACCTCCTCCCCTGGTTTTTTTCGGTTGGGCTAGTAATTCCAGAGCGCGATCGAAGCCAATCGTTAAGATATCATCTTCTTTCTTCAAAGAGCGATAATCTTTACCTTCCTTTCCTTGATCGTGGACAATATAGGGGCCAAAGCGACCTAAACCTGCTTTGATATTCGCTCCCGTTTCGGGATGTTGTCCCAACAATCTAGGTAAAGATAACAACCCGACGGCCATATCCAAGGTTACCTCTTCTGGTTTCATCCCTTTGGGCAAGGAAGCACGTTTTGGTTTTTTGTTTTCCTCCGACACCTCACCAAGCTGCACATAGGGGCCATAGGTTCCATTGAGGATAAAAATCTCTTCTCCCATCTCCGGATGAACACCGAGGCAGTCAGGGCCTTCGGTTTTTTGCTTGAGCAGCGTTTGTACCTGTTCGAGATCGAGAGTATCGGGGGTTAAATGGGGCGGAATAGAAGCCGTGAGCGGTTCATCTTCTCCATTTTCCACCACCACATAGGGGCCATATTTCCCTAAACGGACTTTAGCTTCTAAACCCTCCAATTCCAGAGTTTTAGCGGTATTGGGATCGATTTGGCTCTCCCGTTCTTTCACCTGAGTTTCTAAACCCGTTTCACCTTGATAAAAGGTTTTTAGATAGGGTAGCCACTCCACCTGTCCCATAGAAATATCATCCAAAGTTTGCTCCATGCGAGAGGTGAATTGAGTATCCACCAGATCGGGAAAATGTTGTTCTAGAAGATTGGTAACCGCAAAGGCAGTAAAGGAAGGCACAAGGGCCTTATTGATCATTTGGGCATAACCCTTGCCGATAATCGTATCAATAATACTGGCGTAGGTACTGGGACGGCCCACCCCTTCTTTTTCCAGCGTTTTGACTAAGGATGCTTCAGTAAAGCGAGCGGGGGGTTGGGTTTGGCGATCGATCGCCTCTAATTGTTTACAATTAGGATGATCCCCTGCTTTGAGTTCGGGCAGGATCACCTCCTGATTTTCCAAGGCGGCATCGGGATCGTCAGAACCTTCCACATAAGCGCGGAAAAATCCAGGGAAATTAATCCGTTTACCAGAAGCACGAAATTCCGAGGTTTCCACTTGCAGATTAACCGCAATTTGGGTTAACTGGGCATTGGCCATTTGAGAGGCTACGGTGCGCTTCCAAATCAGGTCATAAACCTTGGCTTCGCGACCCTCTAACCCCGTTTCTTGGGGCGTACGAAACTGCTTTCCGGCTGGACGAATAGCTTCGTGAGCTTCCTGCGCTCCCTTACTTTTGGTGCTGTATTGGCGTGGCGTAGGGGAGAGATATTCGGGCCCATATTTCTGTTCTACACAACTGCGAGCTGCGGCGATCGCCTCTTTCGACAAATGCACCGAATCCGTCCGCATATAGGTAATATAGCCCTGCTCGTACAAATTTTGGGCGGTCCGCATCGTTTCCTTCGCGGATAACCCCAATTTGCGATTTGCTTCCTGTTGCAGAGTCGAAGTCGTAAAGGGAGGAGACGGTTTGCGCGTCGTCGGCTTTTCATCCACCTCAGTCACCGTCCAAGTTTTTCCCTCTAACTGCTTTTGCAGTGCCTTCGCTTCTGTCTCATTGAGCAGTTTCACCTTACGGTTATTAATGATTTTTCCGGTCTGAGGATCGAAATCACTGCCTGTTGCAATCTTAACCCCATCCAGAGTGGTTAACCGGGCTTCAAACGTCAGTTTCGTCTGTTCCAACGTCGCCTTGAGATCCCAATACGATCCCTGACGAAAAGCTCGCCGTTCCCGCTCGCGAGCCACCAACAACCGAACCGCCACTGACTGCACCCGTCCGGCTGAGAGTTTCGGCGCTATTTTTTTCCACAATAAAGGAGAAATCGTATATCCCACCAAGCGGTCTAAAATCCGCCGGGTTTCTTGAGCATGAACCAATTGCAAATCAATATCCCGGCAGTTTTTTAGGGCTGCCCGAATGGCTTCTTGGGTAATCTCATGAAAGACCATCCGCTTAATGGGAACCTTGGGTTTTAAGAGTTCCTTTAGATGCCAACTAATACTCTCACCTTCTCGGTCCTCATCTGTCGCCAGAATTAACTCATCCGCTTTCTTGAGAGCATCTTTGAGTTCTTTAACAATTTTCTTTTTATCTTTGGGAATCACATAGAGGGGTTCAAAGTTCGCTTCTATATTGACTCCCAATTGGGCCCATTTCTCCTTTTTAACGCTGGCGGGAATTTCATCAGCGGCGGAGGGAAGGTCACGAACATGACCCATTGAGGCTTCTACTTGGTAACCACTGGGTAAAAAGTTGCGGATCGTTCGCGCTTTGGTTGGAGATTCAACGATAACGAGGCTTGACATAGGGCATATGGGGAATAGATCAGCAGAGATGGGTTAATTTATCTCTAGCTAGTTTGTCAACTTGGAAGATTTTGGTGCATTTGTCAAGGGATAAATCATTAAGATTTATGGGAATGGGGACAGAGTAACACTGGGTTTGATCCTTTCCTTGTTATATCCGATTTCCTCCCCATCCTCCCCATCCTCCCTATCCCCCTATTCAGTCCTAGTCGAGTAGGTGTAAACTGTCTAGTAAAGTTAAAGTGGATCAATAATCCCAAAATACTCAACTGCTTGGAGCAAATGATCCTGTAGATTCAGATGACCTTGACAAACCTCATGAAATCTAGTAAAGATAGCAGCTTTGAAGGGCCCGTTAAACCGAAAGTCTTATCCCAACTGGGTGACTTTCTTTACTGTACCGTCAAACCAACCTGTAATGGGAGCGTGGAATGAGTCAGGGTGAACGCCGAGAAAGACGCAGTAAAAAAGCCAAATTGATGGTCGTTGATGATGAACGAGACAACTTAGATCTACTTTATCGAACCTTTCGACGAGATTTCCAAGTTTACCGTGCTGAAAGTGCAAAGGCCGCTCTAGAGATTCTGGATCAAGAAGGAGAAATGTCAATCATTATCTCTGACCAACGGATGCCAGAAATGAATGGTACGGAATTTCTGGGCAAAACCGTAGAACAGTATCCAGACACAATCCGTATTTTATTAACGGGTTATACAGATGTGGAGGACTTGGTTGAGGCCATTAATGCGGGGAAGGTGTTTAAGTATATTGTTAAACCCTGGAACCCGACGGAACTGAAGGCCTTAATTGAGCAAGCTTCAGAGACCTACCAAGTCATTAAACAAAGTACGAATAATTTGCGGCGATCGCTACGGCGGGAGTCGATTCAAAATACGGTGATGACGGCTCTCAGAGATAAGCTCGATTACGACAGTATGTTGCAAAACATCAGCGAAACGGTGGGTGAGAACTTTGAAGCAGATTTCTGTTGTCTTCAATCCGTTGAAGAAAAGAAATTGACTGCACATCAGTTTGCTTATCATAAAGTTTCGGACTCCTCAGAGGATATCAATCTCCTCAATTCCCCAGACTCTCAAGCCTTAATTCAATCAGCTCTAGAGAGTCATCAAACCCAAACTCAACGGTCTTCAGAAGGCGATCGCCCCTATCTGCACCTAGCCGTCCCCCTAAGCTATCAAGAGAGCTTGTTTGGCATCCTCTCCCTTTATCAATATGACACCGATACCGTTTGGCCCGATGAAGATATTCAACTGCTAGAGAGCATTATTGAACAAGCCTCCTTAGCTCTCTCGCAAGCCAAACTCTATGAACGAGCGACTAAACTTGCCGATCAGTTGCAATCGGAACTCGAAGTTGCTCGTCAATTTCAGGCTAACCTGCTCCGGCAAAGTTGGCCTGAAATTGATGCCGTTGATGTCCAAGCCCATTGCTATCCGGCACGAGAAGTCGGCGGAGATTTCTTTGAAGTCTATGTCCATCCCCAAGGCGATATTTGGGTAGCCGTTGGTGATGTCTCGGGTAAAGGAGTTCCTGCTGCCCTATTTATGGCTAGTGCCATTTCTGTACTGCGACGAGAACTGTCTCAGGATACATCCCAGGAGCCGAATGAAGTGATCCGGAACCTGAATAGTTCCCTGATTGATGATTTGACGAATAACAACTCTTTTATCACCATGGCGGTGGCTCGCTATCGTCCCTCGACTCAGGAACTCGCCTATGCCAGTGCTGGGCATGTTTATCCCCTGATTTGGTCTCACACAAAACTGATGGAGCAATTGTCTTCTAATGAACCCGTTACGGTAGAACCCAATATCCTCAAAGTGCGGGGTATTCCAGTGGGTATTTTACCCGTTTGGAAAGCTCAGTCTGGACAGGTGAAAATGGAATCAGGAGATGTGCTGTTACTCACCAGTGACGGCATTACTGAAGCGAAAGATCCGGGTGCAGGTCAAATAGATTCAGAAGCCATGCTGAATCAAGAAGGGTTATGGAGATTGTTGAGTCAGCAGTCTGGAAAACTTAATTTAACCCAACTGCTTGATAGTGTTCGAGCAGATAGTGCTATACAAGAAGATGATCAAACGCTGCTATCTTTGGAGGTTTTGTAGGTCTCATGAAAACTGAGCTAAATGTGCCAAGCGATTTGAAATTTCTGGGAATTGTTGAGTCCTGGTTACTGGGGTGTTTGGAAGTGGAACTGGGGGAGTCAGCAGATTGGTCCAGACAATCAACTCGGTTTCGATTAGCCTTAGTGGAAGCCTATTCTAATGTGGTTCGTCATGCCCATAAAGATAAGGCGGAATTGCCTGTGGTGATGTGTCTGGAATTGCAGGATAGTGATATTGCTCTAGAGGTTTGGGATCACGGTCAAGGTTATGATTTAGCGACTTATCTGCCACCCGATCCAGAACAAAAACAGGAAGGAGGTTATGGGTGGTTGATTATGAATCGGTTGATGGATAGAGTGGAGTATCGCCTACAAATTGATGGTCGGAATTGTCTAAAACTAGAGGCGAGTGTACCGGCTTTGCAGAAAGAATAATTTCGGATTGAAGGGTGAGTTGGGGTAGTATTGATGTCTGAAGAGTCCACCACCTTAACTTCAGAAAAGGTGAAAGAAAAGGCTATTGATCTTGGTTTTAGTCAAGTGGGGATAGCAGTGTTAGATCGGGCGATCGCCCAACAAGCGGCTCAAGGACTGCAAAACTGGTTAGCTCAGGGCTATCATGGGGATATGGATTGGATGGCAAACCCCAAACGCCAAGATATTCGCGTGGCTTTCCCCCAGGTAGCCTCAATTATTAGTTTATCGCTCAATTATTATACGCCCTATTCTCAACCCCAAGCATCGGAGTATGGCAAAATTTCTCGCTATGCTTGGGGACGAGATTATCATCGGGTGATTGGCAAAAAGTTAAAGGTTTTTACGGTATGGTTGCAGGAACAGGAGCAAGATATTCAACTTAAAGCCTATGTGGATACCGGGCCGGTGCAAGATAAACTCTGGGCCGAAACAGCCGGCTTGGGTTGGGTGGGGAAAAATGGGAATCTGATTACCCGTAAATTTGGCTCTTGGGTGTTTCTGGCGGAGATTTTAACAAATTTGACCTTAGAGCCAGATAAGCCCCATACAGAACATTGTGGGACTTGTGTGCGCTGTATCCAGGCTTGCCCTACTGGGGCGATCGCCGAACCTTTCGTCGTCGATGCCAATCGCTGTATTGCTTATCACACTATCGAAAACCGTGCTGAAGAACTGCCAGAGGCGATCGCCAAACACTTAAATGGATGGGTTGCCGGATGTGATATTTGTCAAGATGTTTGCCCTTGGAATCAGAGATTTTCCCAACCGACGGCGATCGAAGAGTTTCATCCCTATCCAGAAAATCTTGCCCCCAAACTCATCGATCTAGCCAACCTCTCCGAACAAGAGTGGGATCGACGTTTTCGTGCCTCCGCCCTGAGACGCATTAAACCCCCAATGTGGAGAAGAAATGCCCGTGCTAATATCAATTAAAAATGAATCAATTAAAAGCAGAATGGTGATTATTCGTCCATAATGCCATGCTCTTTTAATAGCTGGGCTAACCGTTCAGCTCGTTGGCGTTCCTGTTCTGCACGTTGATGTTCCTCTTGGGCTTTTTCATCCCCAGTTAAGATGAGATTTCCTTCAGCATCACACCAGCGCAACCACTGATACTCAAAATCCTCAAACATTCCATTCCATAGGGTTAACCCTAATTGAATCCCCTCCATCCAACTATGGGGGAGCAGATAATAGCTCAACCCTCTTAGCTCATAAACTTGAAGGGTTTTCTTGGATAAATAATGGAAGGGATCAAATACAGCATAATAGGGTACTCTTGCTCTGGCATAGTCTTCCAATTTCGAGCCTAATTCATTGCCCACTTTATTGGAGACAATTTCAATGGCGACATCAGGGGGTTTCCCTAGGTTCCAGACAAAATAAGAGCGATTTTTCTTTTGGCTCATATCTTGGGGCAGTTCTACCCCAAAACTGAGGAGTGCATCGGGAACTAGGGGGGGATAGTCTTTGCCATAGAATAATCCTACATTAGCCATGGCGATAAAGGGGCACTCTGTCTCTAGTCCACTGTACAAGCAGGTGGTTAACAAGCGCTGTTGCTTTTCAGAAATGAGATTATCCACGGGTGTATCATCCTCGGTGACAATATCGCTGACATCGGGTTCGCCAATATCTTCCCAGTCGAGAGTAGGGGAATGTTCTGGGGAGGAGGTGAGCGTTGGGTTCATGGGGTTATAGCGCTTTGTGCTGGTAATGGGTAAACCGTATAATTGATCGGTGAACGATATCGCCATTTTAACGTCGTTCTATAATTCTAGGCGATCGCTCGTTACCCGCTCCATTTGTTGAGGATCGTGACTTGTCCAAATACAGCACCTGTAAGGATTTTCCTGAATCCAATTATCGATTAAATCTTCAACTTTTTCTGTAGTTTGGGGGTCAAGAGATGCTGTCGGTTCATCTAAAAATAAAATCATCGGATTGAGTTGCAGAGCGCGAAGTAAACTGAGAATTTGCCGCTCTCCTCCGGATAGGGTAGTAGCCGGTCTTTGCAGAAAGTCTGAAGGACGATTCAGTTCGGTGAGTAGCATTTGAATGGATTCCAGATTATAGGTTTTATGTTCATGAATAGCCAGGGTATAAACAACCTTTAAATTATCTTCTACTGTTCCTTCAAATACGCTGGATTGTTGATGAATATAAATGGCTTGGGAACGATAATAGGGAAAAATTTTTGGGGTCAGATTGCGCTCTTCTCCTGGCTGTTTTGACCAGAAAATCTGACCTTCATCCAAGGGATCTAATCCCGCTAGAGCGCGTAATAATAGGGTTTTCCCTTTCCCAGATTCTCCCACTAACCCCAAGCGAGATCCTGGGGTTAAGCTAAAGCTTAAGTTTCTCCATAGCCATTTTCCTTGGATTCTGCGCCCAATTTGATGAGTGGACAAACAAGTATTGGTATTCATATCTATAGCGCTTTGTGCTAGTAACTGGTAATTGGTATCTCAATTATTCCCCTATTCCCCTCCATACACCTAACTCTGGCTATAGCGAAAGACATTATCCCATAAATAATCTAAGATTTCCAAGGAATCATCTAAGGATTTGACTTGGCACTTCCCCCACTCATCATAGCTCAATAAGGGAATATCTGATTGGGATTTACCCTGGAGGTTATTTAACGTTCCTCGAATATTATATAAATTATTGAGCGGCCCATTAATATCAAAGTCAATCCGGCAATTCCAAGTTTTTTCCATCCAAGACTCAATGCGATCGTCTAAGTGTTCTGGAGTCATTGGTTTGCCACTGGTGAGCAAATGATAGTAGACTAAAATTATCTCTTTACATTCTTCTTCCTCTGCCAGATCAATGAGGGTATGAAATACACTGGTATTATTGGCTAAGTTCTTGAAAAATAGAGTTTCAGTTACTTTTTTCTGAAATTTTATCTTTTTGTTTTTATAGGTATTATACTGCTTAAATGCAAATCCACCAAAAGCAACCAAGAGAGATAGGGTAGCCAACAAGGCAGGCGTTAAATTCCGCACATCTTCTTCGTTAGCTTTCATATCTTCCATTCCGGGTAAAGTACCCGTGAAAAATAGAATAACGCCTACAAGAATTACGATCTGTGGCAAGATCTTGATGAGGACAGGAATCGCTGCACCAATGGCTGATCCGATTAAGATGATTCGGTCTTTCCAAGTCATGCTCACTTTGACATTGGGAAACAGAAGTTCTAAATCAAATTTAGGGACATTTTTATAATAAAAAAGATAGATTTTACCTGGTTTAAATTTCATATCCTCATCTTTTGAAAAATAGGATTTATCTTTAAACTTAATGGCCACGACAACGCGCTCGAAAATATCCAGGTCTTCCTTAATCGTCCGAAACCATTTCTTACGAGTAATGAGTTGATAAATGTCTCCCTGACAATAGAATAGCATTCGATCGAAGTCGTTAAAATCAATATCAGTTTTGAGTTCAATGAGGGAGCGTTGGCTAAAGGATTCCTCTAGGGTCTCTTGGGACAGAGGGAAGTAATTGGCTCGTTGTAAAACTTGCTCAAAGCGATCAAAGAAATCGACTTCCATCTGCTGTCGATCGGCGGAGGTGAAGCGCTGAAACTCGGAGAGTTCTTCATAGGGATTAAAGGGTGTATAATAGTCTTTGAGATCTTCTAAAATTGAATGGAAGTGAAAATGATAATAGGCGGATAGAAGCTGACAAAATTGGCGAAATTTTTCCTGTTCCGGTTTGGGGAGTTTTCCATCTCTGAGACATAATTCAATCAGATGATGGCGGTCAAAGGGAATATAGGCTTCGCGATCGCTATAATGAGCCATAGGTCACAGAAAAGTCGAGAATCAAAGGGAACTGAAGGAGGTGTCCTTGTGAGAGTTGGTATTATAGGCACGGGACTGATGGGTGGCCCGATGGCCCTAAAGTTGCAAACATCCGGATATCAGGTCACTGCCTATAATCGTACACTAGAGAAGCTTAAATCTTTAGCAGAAGCCGGGGTAGCGATCGCCACTTCTGCTCTTGAAATGCTACAATCATCGGACTGTACGCTCCTCATGCTGACCAATGGAGAAGCGATCGCCGAAGTTATCCTCAATCCTACCACCCAACCTGGATTAGCCGGCCATACCATTATCCAAATGGGAACTATTGCCCCCACAGAAACCAAAACTCTGGCTCAACAGGTTCGCGACTGTGGAGGAAACTATTTAGAAGCTCCCGTATTAGGCAGTATTCCCGAAGTGAAGAAAGGGACATTGTTGGTGATGGTGGGTGCGTCAGAAGCCGACTTTGAACAGTGGTGTCCCCTCTTGCAAACCTTTGGCCCGGAACCGCTCCATGTTGGCCCTGTGGGGAGTGCAGCCACGGTAAAATTAGCAATGAATCAACTGATTGCATCCCTAACAACCGCCTTTGCTCTGAGTTTACATCTGATTCAACACGAAGGCATCGATGTAGAAGCTTTTATGCAATTGGTGCGTCAAAGTGCCCTCTATGCACCCACCTTTGATAAGAAACTGCAACGAATGCTCGATCATCAGTACCGTAATCCCAATTTCCCCGTGAAACATCTACTCAAAGATACCCGTTTATTTCTGCAAGCGGCTAACGATCTCGGATTAGAGGGGAGTATGCTGGAAGGGATCGCTAAAGTGTTAGAAAAATCTGGCGATCGCGGCCATTTTGATGATGACTATTCTGCTCTCTTTGAAGGGATAGCACTTCGCTCTAGGGAAGGGTAATACCATTTCTGTATGAATATTGAAATCCTCTATCAACGTCTAGATATCACTCTCCAGCAACTCCAGGTATTCTGCCAGAATGCCCAAATCATTGAATTGGCCTTGTTTGGCTCCATCCTCCGTGATGACTTTGGCTCTGAAAGCGATATCGATATCCTAGTCACCTTTGCTCCCAACTACAAAATTAGCCTGTTAGACTTTGTTGGACTTGAATACCAACTGCAAGACTTGTTCAACCGAAAGGTCGATCTCGTCAGTAAAAAAGCCGTTGAACAAGACCGGAACTGGCTTCGCCGTCAGGAAATTCTCAATCATTATCAGGTCATCTATGAATCGCGATCCCTTCTATCTGCTTGATATTGCCCAAAATGCCCAAGATATCATTAACTTTGTTCAAGACATGGACGAAGCTACATTCCTGACTGACCTGAAATCCCAAAAAGCGATTCTCTACAGCATTACTATTATTGGAGAAGCCACTAAAAAACTTTCCACCCAACTCCGGCAGCAAAATCCCCATATCCCTTGGCGACAAATTGCCGGAATGCGTGATAAATGTGTCCACGACTACCGACAGATCGATCTTTCTCAAGTCTGGGAAATCACCCAAACGAGCATTCCAGAACTTCTAGAGAATATAAAGCTTCTCTTACCGGTACAAGAGGAGCAACAAGAATAACTTTCAACTTTTTATAAGAACAACACCCTACACTATTGATTAGGTGTAGCGGTTGCACTGTTCCCCAGTCGTAACCTTTCCCGGAAATTATGTTAACTCTGCGTCTCAAACAAACGGCATCCCTAATTACTCGTGATGGGATTAGACTTGATGCCGATATTTATCAACCTGAAGGAGATGGCCCCTATCCAGTTCTCCTCATGCGACAACCCTATGGTCGGGAAATTGCCTCAACAGTGGTCTATGCTCACCCCGAATGGTATGCAGCCCATGGCTATATTGTGGTCATTCAAGATGTCAGAGGTCGAGGAACATCTGAAGGAGATTTTCACCTGTTTATCCATGAAGTTGAAGATGGTATCGATACAATTAATTGGGCCGCTCAACTGCCTGGAAGTACCGGAGAGGTGGGGATGTATGGATTTTCCTATCAGGGAATGAGTCAACTGTATGCCGCTTCAGGGAAACCGAAAGCCCTAAAAACCCTTTGTCCGGCGATGATTGCCTATGATTTCTATGCAGATTGGGCCTATGAAGGGGGAGCCTTTTGTTTCGCGTCTAATTTAGGTTGGGCCTTGCAATTAGCGGCCGAAACAGCACGTTTAAAAAACGATGCGATCGCCCACCAAATTCTCTACAATGCCTCCCGGAATCTTCCCGTCCATGGTCTAGAACCCCGCTTAGACGAAACGTTGCGGAAATATTGCCCCGATGCGTTTTATCATCGGTGGTTAGAACATCCCGAACCGGATGAGTATTGGCAAGCTTTATCGCCGAATTTAGAGGCTGTAGATTTACCGATGCTCCATATTGGCGGCTGGTTCGATCCCTATCTGCGGGGAACGTTGCGCTGGTATCATGAGTTAACCGGACGCAGCAGTTATCCCCAACATCTGATTGTTGGCCCCTGGGCCCATCTCCCTTGGGGGCGTAAGGTGGGAGAATTGGATTATGGTGCAGCCGCAGCGAGTCCCATCGATCTGATTCAAGTCAATTGGTTTAATCAGTTTCTCAACGGTCACGATACGGGACGCTTAGAGATGCCTCCGATTTCCGTGTTTGAAATGGGAAGTAATCGATGGCGATCGCTGGCTCAATGGCCGAAGAATTCCACTAAATCCTATTATCTCTCCAGTACGGGACTGGCGAATATTAGCGATAAAGAAGGTTTTTTAATTGAAACTGCTCCCCCGAATGAAAGCATGGATCGCTGGGTTCACGACCCCTGGCGACCCTTTCCTGCTCTGGGGGGCCATGTGTATAGTCCTTTTGGAGCGTGCGATCGCTCCCTCCTCGAATGTCGAACAGATACCGTAACCTACACCAGCGAACCGTTAACGGAGGTGATGTGTATCTTAGGAGAGGCGATCGTTGAAGTCTATTGTCAAGCCTCTACACAGAGCTTTGACCTGTCCGCTATCCTCTCAGAAGTGAAACCCGACGGCAGAGTCTATAACTTTACCCAAGGCTATCTCTGTGTCGCGGAACCCCAAAACCCCCTAAAACTCTACTTGCAATCGACCTGTATCCAATTACCCATAGGTAGTAGTCTGCGGTTAAGTTTAAGTGGCGCGTGTTTTCCTGCCTATCCCGTGAATCCCGGTACTGGTCAAAGTCCTGGTCAAACCCGTTTAATTGATGCTCAAGTTATCACCTTCTCCCTTCGATCTGGTAGCACTTATCTTTCCCGCATTTGCTTACCTTTAGAATCGAGTTTTTAAAATTTTCTCCCTTACCCGCGATCCCCGTAGTCATTGTTACCATATTATCAAAGAAGGTAAGCTAAGATAGCTGTGGCTACAGGATAAGCTCGAAAATAACTGCCTCCTTCTATTTCTAGAGGAGGCAGTTATTTTAATTGATTCAATTCCCCGTAGGGGCGGTACTATTTCTGTATGATGATGCTCTTAACCAGGGTCTAAGAATAACTTACTTCTCCAGGATTGATTAGTGGCAACCTTAAAAAGAAATGATAGGATTTACAGCACTTTGTGCTGTAATGGAGTACACTGTTGAATACCCAAAGCCATGTACCACAATCCTATTCCCCATTCCCCATTCCCCATTCCCCATTCCCTATTCCCTATTCCCTATTCCCCATTCCCTAGCACAAAACGCTATCATATTAATGGTTAATTAATTCCGGTTTCACCTGTTCCAGGAAAATAACCACCATGGCGGTAAAGAGTCCTTCTAAAATCACGAGGGGAATATGGGCGAATAGTAATGCCCATAAAGAAGCCTGTTCTAAGTTTTGGTCAATATCTGTAGGTAAGGTAAATAAGACCAAACTCAAGAAAATAGTAGCGGACAAAGCGACTGCACTACTTCCTGATAGAAAGCCAAAGAACAGTGTCCAAAATCGATTTTTAAACCCAAAAATGAACCGAGAACGAAAGAGATATCCAGCGAGTAAGGCAGGAATTCCCATTAAGAGGGCGTTTACTCCAAGGGTAGATAATCCTCCATGTTGAAACATGACAGTTTGAAAAAATAATCCAATCACAATAGCAGGAAAGGCATAATAGCCTAAGATGGCTCCGAGTAATCCATTGAGGACTAAATGGACACTTGCGGGAGGAATCGGAATATGAAAGGAGGAGGAGACAAAAAAAGCAGCAGTGAGTAAGGAGGCTTTAGGAATTTGTTCTTGGGTGCGATCGCTCCGTTCAATCTGTTTCAAAGACCACGCCATGACTCCCCCACTGACCGCGTATCCCACAATGACCACTTGTGGGGGAAGCATACCATCAGGAATGTGCATTCGACTTACTCCGACTACTTCGTGAGAAAAATAACGTGGTTCCGATGAATCCCCAGAGGACTGAGGCAATCATCACCCCCTTCTGGATAGAAGTATAACCTCCTAAACTAGCGGAGGCGATCGCGGTTTGGGAGGCTTCAGGGTTGGAACTTTTTGCTATCAACTCGACGTTTGATCGGGTTTCAGGGCTGGAAATATGGGCAATTTGACCGTGACCCGCTTTACGAATTCTCACCGTCCAAGTTCCGGTTTGACCCGGTTCGGGCACAAAAACAAATTCGCCCTGGGCATTGGATATCCCTCGTATCCAAGGGGTTGTGGGATCGTCAGGAGCATAGATACTCACTTGAGCGTTGTCCATTGGCTCCCCAGAATCGTAGGTGGCTTGGACTTGGATGGCAGAGATTTGATGATGTTGAATAGTTACCCCATGGGCGATCGCTTTTTCACCCAGAGCCGACGTTAGGCCAAAGGCAAGAGGCAAAAGTAGGGGCAAAAACTTTTTCGCCCCTACTTGTGGTACAAAGTTTTGAGTATTCAACATGGGGAATAAGGGGAAATAGGGAATAGGGAATGAAAACGAGGTTTTACAGTTGACTTGAAGAGTAGCTTAAGGCTGTGTGGGGAGGGTCTGAGATTGATGACAATGGCCTTCACCCACATGACCGAGGGAGTTGAGGGCTTCATCGAAGCGTTTGACCTCTTCAGGAGTCAGTTGCGATCGCCACATGGACTCATCTAACTCGACTGTGTCATTTTGAGCCAAGTTCGCCAAGGGTTCAAAGCCTAACGCACCGACATTAATGTCATCATCATCAGGGGCAGTGCGATCGCCAAAAATATGGTCTAAATGAAATGTCGCTTCTACATCAGCCGACTTTCCATCGGTCACAATTCCCTTTCTTTGGTCGCCCACAAATTCTCCGCAGGTATAGGAATAGCCTCGATCGACACTCACCTGAAAATTAATCCGGCGATCGTCTTTTTCAGCCACACCATCAAGAAGTAAGGTATGGCCTTGGGCTGGTCCTTCAAGAGCAGGAAGCATCTGCCAAGAGAGCGCATTATAAACTCCCACAGGCACATCCTCAAGTTGCCCCACTAAAATCGGTTCTGCATCGCCATCTCCTGCTGCTAAGTCCACCGTCTGGGGAGAATCAAATGCCAAGATCGTTTCCGCTTCAATTTCTCCTTCTTCTTCCGCATTAAAGGGCGGATCGCTCTGATAAGCTTTTACCTGGTCTAAAGTTACATAGACGTGATTAAATTGGATCTGCCAACCGTCTTTAGACGTAAATCCTTGCCGCACAAAATCTTCACCATTGGCGCGCAAGTTTAAGCTGCCCATACTTTCTTGAACATCTGAACTCGGTGGTGTAGGGCTGTTACACCCCATCAAACTACCCGCCACGAGAACAGCAGCCAGCAACACCTGAAAACGTTGATTGACCATATCTTTGTTGACTTGACATCTGTTTCTAGTCAAGCGAATCTTGATGGAGATTACAATGCCCCCTGTGGGGATAAAAAAAGAAGAGAGATGAGCAAGGAAAGAGCTTTCCAGCTTATCAGATCTCGGTTTGAGCAACTCTGTTAAAAAATGATGATCTTTTCGCGATCGGGAAAACCACCTCAGTTGTGATGCTCAATTGCGCTACGCACTCCAGCAATAGGGAAAACTCTATTTTTAGGGTTTCCTGTTCTCTTAATTATTATTTATTATTCATGGCCAACTTGCTTAACCGGAACTTGAATCACAAACTCTGTTCCCGTTCCCAAATCTGAATTACACTTCAAAGAACCCTGATGTTTTTCCACCACAATAGAATGACTAATTGATAATCCTAAACCGGTTCCTTTTCCCACCGGTTTCGTCGTTACAAAGGGGCTAAAAATCTTCGTTATTTTATCCTCTGGAATCCCTGGACCATTATCTGCAATCTTAATTTCCACCTTCCCCCCACCCATTGCCTTAGTCGTTAAAGTAATTTCATTGGGATGATCCTTCAAATCCTCATAACTTTTATTCTTATTCTCATTTTGCTCATCCAGCGCATCAATTGCATTCGCTAACAGATTCATAAATACCTGATTTAAAGGGCCAGCATAACAATGAACAATCGGTAACTCTCCATAATGTTTATTAATCTGGATTTCCGGTCGTTGATCGTTGGCCTTCAAACGATGTCTCAAAATCATGAGTGTGCTTTCCAATCCTTCATGGATATTTAAATCCGTACACGTATTACTATCAGACCGAGAAAAATTCCGTAAAGATAAACTAATATTCCGAATCCGTTCAATTCCTGACTCCATGGAACAGAGCATATTCGGCAAATCTTCCATTAAATATTCTAGTTCAATATCCTCTCCATGTTCAGTAATTTCATCTCCTGGATCGGTAAAGTGTTTTTGGTATAATTTCAAATGTTCAAAAATATCCTCAGTATATTCCATCGCCATACTAATATTACCCGCAATAAATCCCACTGGATTATTGATTTCATGGGCAACGCCAGCAACTAACTCACCTAAACTGGACATTTTCTCGCTTTGGATCAGTTGAATCTGAGCTTCCTGAAGTTGATGGATAGAGTCTTTTAATTGTGCAGTGCGCTCTTCAACCCGTTGTTCAAGTTCTTCCGTTAAATGTTTCAACTGTTCATTTTGAATTTCAAATTGACGAGTTAATTTTTGTAACTGGAGATGGATATTCATCCGAGCTAAAACTTCATCTTGTTGGAAGGGTTTAGTGATATAGTCCACTGCACCAATCTTCAACCCTTTAACTTTATCAACCGTATCCGATAAAGCCGTCATGAAAATAACGGGAATATCTTGGGTTTGGGAACAAGCTTTAATCTGACGGCAGGTTTCAAACCCATCAATCCCCGGCATCATCACATCCAATAAGATTAAATCGGGGGTAACTTCCTGGAGTTTTTCTAAAGTACTTTCCCCATCTTTGGCTACCAAAACCTTAAACCCAGATTCTTTTAAAAAGCTAAAGAGGACTTTGATATTTGTCGGATTATCATCGACAATTAAGATTAAGTCTTGTTTGGCAGTATCCATCTCCATCGGTCATTTCTCCAATTTCTTTTGTTAGACTAACTTTAGGAGTTCCCTATCGGCAAGTTTGAAGGTAGAGGGGAAAATGAGAACTGATGAAGAATCTCTCAAGGGACTCCCAATGCGATCTGTATTATCATTCATCATACTGAGTCTTTGTTCTAATCCAAATATGGGGTATCCTCCATTCATACTTGACAGATTGACCAAGTGCATAAGTTATGATTGAGATTTTAGCGGTCCTCTCTGCTTCTGCATCAGCAGGACTGAGAATTGCTTTACCGTTATTAGTCATTGGTCTATTACACGGTGATTCCCTATGGTCTCGTGTTCCTATTCTATCTTTAATTCCGCCCCAGGTTGTGTTAGGGGTGTTAGTCAGTTGGTCTTTATTTGAGTTGGTTGCTCCCAAACAACTTTTAGGTCAACGGGTGCAGCAGTTGCTTCAGGTGGTGTTTAGTCCTGTAGTTGGAACGATCATGGGGATAGCGATCGCCCAAACAACTCTTCAACAACCCACCTGGATGATTTGGCTCGTTGGTGCAGTGGGCGGGATCTTAGCCTTAGTCTTACAACTGGTACAAGCAGGATGGTTTTATCGTCTCCGAGGACTTCCTGTATGGGCTATTTTCCTGCAAGATTTGCTCTGTGTATTTTTGGTATTGTTTGCTTTTGATGCCCCGGAACAGGGAGGACTGATTGCATTATTGTTGTTATGGTTGGCTATCCGCAGCTCTAAGGAGTGGTATCGCTGGTATGTGGAACAGTCAAAACCCGGCGATCTCTCCCATCCCCGTCGCCACAAACAGAATCCCGATTAATCTCAGGAGTTTCCACGGTTAGGGCAATGCTATTGGACGATCGCCAACAAGAACGGTAATTGCTCTAAATCCACATTCCCTCCACTCAGGATCGCACCAATTTTCGCGCCAGGAGCTTGAATTTCACCCTCCAATAACGCAGCCGTGGCTAAGGTTCCCGTGGGTTCAACCACCAGTTTTAATCGTTCCCAAAGAAAGCGCAGGGTGCGGCGAATGCTGTTTTCAGAAACAGTGACCATTCGATCGACATGGCGCAGCACTAGAGGAAATGTATAGTTGCCTAAAGAGGGAGTACGAGCGCCATCGGCAATGGTTTGGGGATTGTCTACGGTTTGCAGGGTTTGGGTATAAAAAGAGCGGGTAGCATCATCTCCTAGGGCAGGTTCTACGCCGACGACATGACAGTGGGGGGAAAGGGTTTTAGCGGCGATCGCACATCCAGAGAGTAGTCCCCCTCCTCCACAACAAACGAGCAAATAATCGAGATCTCCGACTTCTTCAATTAATTCCTTGGCTGTAGTTCCCTGACCAGCGATAATCTGGGGATGGTCATAGGGGGGAATCAGGGTTAAATTCTGTTCTTTGGCTAACTGTAAGGCGAGGGTTTCCCGACGGGTTTGCGTGGGATCATACGTCACGATATTTGCTCCGTATTCCTCCGTAGCTGAGAGTTTGACCTTGGGAGCATTTTCGGGCATCACCAGGGTTGTGGGAATTTCCAGTAAGGCTCCCGCGAGGGCGATCGCCTGGGCATGATTTCCAGATGAGTAAGCAATAACACCACGCTTCCGTTCGGGTGCTGGCAGTTGAGAAAGAGTATAGTAAGCACCACGAAATTTAAATGAGCCAGTTTTTTGTAGATTTTCGCACTTAAAAAAGACTTGTGCTTGAGTAATCTTATTGACCATCCGAGAAGTCATTACAGGAGTCTGGTGAGCCTTGCCTTGGAGACTCTGGGCAGCCTGTTGAATCTCTCTATACGTGGGTAAAAGAAGGCGATCGGACATATTATTAGATTAAACTTGCAATTGTATCACTTTTTGGGGTTGATTCCAGTCAAAATCCTCAATTTCGTCATATTTATTTATGATATCGTGAATTTTTGTATCAATTTCTGCAAAAATGCCTAAAATTGCCCATAAAAAACTGACTAACTTATAGAACCCTCTGAAATTTCTCTCGATGATATGACTTCAAGCGAGGACCTAGATCGCCAACTGCGGCAACTTGTACTCAGGGCCCAAGAATGCCCACAAGGAACACTCGATTATCGCCAGGCCCTAAAGCAACTCATCGGCTTACTCCTTAATTGTGGCCAGCTCTACCGTCCCCATCGGAATGACCTTCCTCCTGAGTATAGCCCTCTTCTGTCACTCTCCGAGAATGAAGATAGAATAAAATAGAGTATCAAT
>NZ_CEZBFX010000082.1:0-22183 GCF_982964205.1 Roseofilum sp.
CCTAAATTGTGAGGTTTAGGAATCCCCGTGTCTTTAGACCGGGGAGGATGTCAATCTACCTTAAGCATTACATCATAGCCAATTAACCGAACTTGATATGACTACAGATACCCTAAAAATTCTGGGGGAACCACTCGCACTTCTCCAGATTTACAGGCATTAAGATTGACCCATAAGGCGGTTTTGCTGCGCTTTTGTTCGTGGAACGTAAAACGATTTTTCTGATAAAACCTGGGGTCTACAAATTGGGCACGATAGAGTTGGAGAATTTCGTGTCTGGGTTGACTCTGATAAGTAAATAGGCTTTCTATACAGCCTAGATATTCAATGTGGGTTAGTTCGGCGTTTAATTCTTCCTGAAATTCCCGTTGAAGTGTTTCGCGGGAGGTTTCGCCAAACTCAACACCACCTCCTAAGGCACGATAGAAGGTTTGGTCTTTATCCCGATCGTAGCCTTCAGAGAGGAATAGGCGATCGCCATCTCTAATCAATCCGAGGGCAATAACCCGAATTTTGGGTTTCTTCTTAGACATGATTGCCGCTACACTAATATTGCACAAACGTATCTTGGGTTTCCGGAACCGGCCAATCCGCGTTAACGCCACCCATAATTAGAGTTTCAATCGCTACATATTCCTGGCTGAGTTGCTGCAAGGCGTTAATCAGGACATCTAAAGCCAGAGCATCACTGGTCCCCAGATCAAACCAACAGCGTCCCCAATTTCCCTGATATTCCAAGTCTCCCATGTTATGCATTAACGCCATCAAGGAGCGATCGCCTTGTCGATCGTCATAGGTCATATAACTGAGATCCAAGCCTTCCTCTTGCACTTGCAGATTTTCGGCATTAAATCCACCCAACTTGCCTAAATAATACCAAGCATCAAAGGCTTCTTGCAGATATAGCTTTTCCGCATCACTGGGAACCGTGCTGAATTCCAGCCAGATCCAAACATCAAAAGGATTAAATTCTCGAAATAAAACGTTCATAAATCAATTCAAAGTTAAAAATTGTTAACCGTAGAGGTGAGTTTAGACCATGACTCATTAACGGGACTTCAATAAAGATCAAGCCTAAAATAGCAAGTTATTATAACCTTATTTCATTATTTTTCTGGTTTAAGTCCCGATAAATGCTTATTTTTCTGGAAGAGGTTAAAGTTTATATCCCTTATATAGCATACTTTCTAGCCTCCTTTTCACCCCTTGAGCACGGCAGTTTGTCGAAAGGTGGCGACCCATCTTAAGGAAAAATTTTAGATTGGGATGAAGGCGATCGTGATAAAGTATGAATTATTATTCAGATATTCATGTTTCATTGTCACAAAGGCAGGACGCTATGACAGAAGCCCATTCTCACTGCGGCTGTTGCAGCCACGATCGCCCTCTTCAGCAGGAAGAAGCAGAGTTTAACCTAAAAAGAGAACTAACTCCTTTCGCGATCGCTACAATCCTATTTCTGATTGGCTTGATTTTCAACAAACCCTTACAAAACACCCCTTTTTCTCTGGGCGAATATGTTGTATTGCTTCCCGCCTACCTCATTAGTGGTTGGAGTGTGTTGACAGCAGCAGGGCGCAATATTCTCAAGGGACATATCTTTGATGAAAACTTCTTAATGACCATTGCCACCCTAGGCGCAGTCGCCATCCACGAAATCCCCGAAGCCGTTGGCGTAATGCTCTTCTTTCAGGTAGGCGAACTCTTGCAGGGATATTCCGTTGGCCGTTCCCGCCGTTCCATCAAAGCCTTACTAGAAGTTAGACCCGACAGCGCCAATCTAAAAGTCAACGGTCAAATTTACCCAGTCTCACCAGAATCCGTCAATATTGGGGATATCATTCTGGTGCGTCCTGGCGAAAAAGTACCCCTCGATGGCGAAATTCTCACCGGCAAATCCCTAGTTGATACTTCCGCCCTCATTGGCGAATCTGTTCCCCGCAGCGTTCGAGAAGGAGATACCGTTCTTGCTGGCATGATTAATCAGTCCGGAGTTTTGACTCTTCAGGTAACCAAGCGCTTCAATGAATCATCGATTGCTAAAATTTTAGAACTAGTAGAAAATGCCAGTAGCAAAAAAGCAGATACCGAAAAATTCATGACCCGCTTTGCCCGCTACTATACTCCGGTAGTGGTCTTTCTCTCCTTAGCAGTTGCCATCATTCCGCCCTTGCTCATTACTGGTGCAAGTCACGCAGAATGGACGTATCGCGCCCTAGTGTTACTGGTCATTTCCTGTCCCTGCGGTTTAGTGATTAGTATTCCCTTGGGCTACTTTGGTGGTGTAGGAGGCGCAGCCAAGCGGGGCATTTTGGTCAAAGGTTCAACTTTTTTAGACGCACTCACCCAAGTGAAAACCGTTGTTTTTGATAAGACAGGAACCTTAACAAAAGGGACATTCAACGTCACCGATATAATTTCTGATAATGGACTCACCCCAACTCAATTGTTAGAACTAGCCGCAACCGTCGAGTTTCATTCCAATCATCCCGTCGCCCAATCCATCCGTACTGCTTACGGAAAGCCTCTTGATGAGGCCAAGGTGCAGGACTATGAGGAAATTTCCGGACATGGCATTCGCGCTAAAGTGGGGAATCAGAGGGTACTAGTGGGAAATGATCGCCTCTTGCATCAAGAAAATATTCCCCATCAGGTTTGTGCTCTCGAAGCAACTGTTGCTCACTTAGCTGTCGATGGTCAGTATACCGGACGCATCATCATTGCCGATGAGTTAAAAGAGGATGCAGCCGAAACCATTTATACTTTACAGGCTCAAGGGATTCAAACGGCTATGCTCACTGGGGACTCCCAACCCGTTGCCGATCGCGTTGCCCAGAAATTAGGACTCAACCAATATCGGGCTGATCTCTTGCCAGAAGATAAAGTCAGCGCCTTAGAAGAATTTTTACATCAAGCCCATCGTACGAAAAGCAAAGTCGTCTTTGTTGGCGATGGTATTAATGATGCCCCTGTGATTGCGAGGGCAGATGTGGGCATGGCCATGGGGGGACTCGGTTCTGATGCTGCTATTGAAACAGCAGATGTGGTCATTATGACGGATGCTCCTTCCAAAGTAGTAGAAGCGATCCAAGTCGCTCATAAAACCCGTCGCATCGTGTGGCAGAATATCATTTTTGCCTTGGCAGTGAAAGGCTTTTTCATTACTTTGGGAGCGATCGGAATGGCGAATCTTTGGGTAGCCGTATTTGCAGATGTGGGGGTTGCCTTAGTTGCGATTGTTAATGCCAGTAAGTTATCGAGTTAGGAAGTTCTGCCAGGTTTTGTGCTGAATTTGCTCCGAGTTTGGAGTTACGCTTTGAACTCTAATTCTAGATGTAATCGCAACTAAGAACCTATGGTTAACCCCATATCTCCATCCCAGTCTGGAAAACCAGTAAACTGGGATGGAGCTTTATTCTAGTTTTTCCAAAGTGTCATCCTGCCGTGCCCTCTACTCCACTCTAAGCAACCATGAGTTTAATTGATAATACCACTGCTCAATGGACTGCCAATACCCCTTTTGGCAATAATAACCACTATCTCAACAACAACTTTTCCACCGCAGGAAATCCTCTAGCTGGAGCCATTGATGGGGGGCCAGTTGAATATAATGCATCCAATGGTACGGTAGTTAATAGTTATAGCAATGGTGCGGATGGAGCGAAAAGCGCCCTAGAATTCGGCAGCTATATCTTCTTCGCTGGAGACAATACTCAAGGGATTCGGCGTATCGATAATGACTGGGCTAGTAATCTCACCACTTATCAAGCCACAGTGGAGCAAACCGAGTCCATTACCACCGATGGCACATCGATTTATGGGAATGATGATGTTACTCGCGACCAAATTATCAAATGGTCGGTAACCAATAATCCTACATCCTTCAGCCTAACTCAGCAATGGGCAGAAGATGTCGCAACTGGAGGACGGTTTCGTGGTATTAGCTATTTCGACCATGGCAGTGGCGACGACTACATTTACGCCAGCGATGGGGGTAATACAACAGGTGACAATATTTTTGCCTTTGATGCCGATACGGGAGCTGCAACGGCTGTTAGCTTTAATGGCACAGCCATTACCGTACCCGGTACAGATTTAGTTTATCAGGCGATCGTCCATGAAGTCGGTGGGCGCAAGCTCCTGATGGCTGCAACCACTAGCGAGCTTCATGTGTGGGATATGCTCTCCCCCACCACCACTATCTCCGCAACTCCCACGGAAACCTACACCATCGCTGCTGGTACGAATCAACTTTTCAATAATATTGGCGGCGCATTAGGGGGACAATTCTTGGGAGCTAGTGCAAGGGGGTCTCAGTTATTTCTTGGCAATGGTAGTCAAGTCTTGGCTTATGAACTAGCGGCCACTCCTCTGAGTACGGAAGTTACCAATACCAACGATAGCGGCGAGGGTTCCCTGCGACAAGCCCTGATTCATGCTGCGGCTAATCCGGGTGCAGATACGATTACGTTTACCGGCACGACGTTCACCAATGCTACCCCCGATACCATTACCCTTGCATCCGAACTGACTTATTTCAGCAATGCGGGGAATGATGTCACCATTCAAGCGCCAGGAAATGCGTCGCTGACAGTAAGCGGGAATAACGCATCGAGAGTGTTTAATTTCAATAGTGCCTCTGAGATTACGATTGATGGGTTGGCGATCGCAGATGGTTCTGTTATGGGTCGTGGTGGTGGTATTTTTAACGAATCAACGGGCACGGTTAATATAACAAATAGCACTTTGTCAAGGAATTCTACCATTGGCGCTGGTGATGGTGGTGGTATTAGTAACAACTCTACGGGCACAGTTAATATAACAAATAGCACTTTGTCAAGTAATTCTACCATTGGTACTGGTGATGGTGGTGGTATTAGTAACAACTCTACGGGCACAGTTAATATAACAAATAGCACTTTGTCAAGTAATTCTATCAGTGGCAGTGGTGATGGTGGTGGTATTAGTAACAACTTTACGGGCACAGTTAATATAACAAATAGCACCTTATCAAGTAATTCTACCACGGTTGGTAATGCTGGTGGTATTAACAACAACTCTACGGGAACAGTTAATATAACAAATAGCACTTTGTCAAGTAATTCTACCAGTGGCGGTGGCTTTGGTGGTGGTATTAGTAACAACTCTACGGGCACAGTTAATATAACAAATAGCACTTTATCAAGTAATTCTACCAGTGGCGGTAGCTTTGGTGGTGGTATTAGTAACAACTCTACGGGCACGGTCAATGTAACAAATACCATCATTGCTGGCAATACAGGACCCTCCAACCCAGATGTATTTGGAACCTTCATCAGCAATAACCGTAACGTCATTGGCGATACCACAGGAAGCAACGGCTTCGGTGGCACAGACATCACCGGAGTCGCCGCCAACACCGTCATCAACACCACCCTCGCCAACAACGGCGGCCCCACCCTAACCCATGCCCTCGTTGCCGGTAGTCCCGCCCTTGATGCCGGTAACAATGCCGATGTCCCCGGCACGATTACCACCGACCAACGGGGAACTGGCTTTGACCGCATCTCCAACGGCACAGTCGATATCGGAGCCTACGAAACCCAAGTTTCTCCCCTGGTTATCTCCGAGATCATGTACAACCCTGCCAGTGCAGAAGATAACTGGGAATGGATAGAAGTCTACAACTCCGGCAGCAGCGCCGTCGATTTATCCGGCTATGTCCTCGACGATATCAATGGTACAGCTCATGGCTCCGCCAACATCGCCAGTGGTTCTATTGCTGCTGGCAGTAGCGCCATTCTCTTCAACAGCGATGACGTAAGTACTTCTGACTTTGAAGCTGCCTGGGGAACCGGCATCACCTTAATCGGCGTAACCAGTTGGGGTAATATGGCACTCAACAACGGTGGCGATACCGTCAGTCTCTGGGATAGCTTTGCCAGCTATAGCGGCGACCATACCACTCATACTAACGCCATTGAAACCGTTGCTTATGACGATACGGCTCCTTGGCCAGTTGATAATAATAGTGCTTCTATTTACCTTACTGACCTTACAGCAGATAATACAGATGGTTCTAACTGGGCCTTAAGCACCACTGGCGGCTCCACTCCCCTCGGAACCGGCTATCTCAGTGCTAATGCGGGTGGAAACAGTGGTAGCGATATTGGCTCGCCTGGTGGCACGCTCTCTGCCGTCACCCTTTCCTCTGGTACTATCACCGCCGCTAATGTCGCGCAAGGAACAACGAACCATCCCCTCTACCAACTCGACTTAGCCGTCGCCACTGCCAATGCCCAGTTAACCGGCGCAACTTTTACCACTGGTGGCATTTATGCTGCTGCTGATATTGTTGCCAACAGCTTTGAACTCTTCTACTCCACCGACACCACCTTCGACGCTGGCGATACCTCCCTAGGAACCCAAGCCGTTGTTACCTCTGGCAACACCCTTGCCTTCACCGGACTTTCCCAAACCATCAACAACGGCAGCACTGGCACACTCTTCCTCGTCGCCGATATCGCCTCTGGAGCCACTGCGGGCAACACCATCAACATCGCCGCCCCCAACCTGAGCGATATCACCTTCACTTCCGCCAGCAAAACAGGAACTCTAAGTGCTTCCGGAGATCAAGCCTTCGACGCACTTCCCACCATTACTTCGATCACCTCTACCACCACCGATGGTACATTCGGAGTCGGAGGCACTGTCAACGTTACCGTCAACTTCTCGGAAAACGTCACTCTTGCTGGTGGCAACCTTACCTTAAATTTAGATAGTGGCGGCACAGTCACTCTTACTCCTTTTAGCAGCAACAGTGTATCAGGAACCTACACTGTTGGCACAGGACAAAATAGCACTGACTTAAACACCACAGGCTTAACCTTAGCGGGTGGCGCAAGTTTGCAAGATGCCACTTCTAATAACGTAACTCTCACCATTCCAGGGGGACAGTCTCTGGCGGATAACAAAGCTCTTGTCATCGACACTACCGCACCCACCGTAACGGTGGAACAGGCAGTAGGTCAAGGAGATCCTACCACCAGTTCGCCCATCAACTACACGGTGACGTTTAGCGAAGCAGTGACGGGTTTTGCCACGGGAGATGTAACCCTCGGTGGCACAGCGGGAGCAACTACAGGTACGGTGACGGGTAGCGGCACCACTTACACTGTGGCGGTAAGCGGCATGACAGCTAATGGTACGGCGATCGCCACTTTAGCCGCAGGAGTAGCAACCGACACTGCCGGAAACCCTAATACTGCCAGCACGAGTACAGATAATATTGTCACATTCAATGGGATCAATAGTGCGCCCGTTGTGGACTTGAATGGTGGAGCCTCTGGTATAGACTATAGCGCTACCTTTATCAGTGGTGGGGGAGAAGTGGCGATCGTCGATAGCACTAACTTGACGGTTACCGATGATGGTGCGAACCTCACTAATGCTACGGTTACGATTACTAACCTGCTAGATTTTGGCAATGAAGTCTTGAGTTTCGATACTTCCGGCACAAGCCTCACCGGTAGCTATGATACAGCCACGGGAGTGCTATTTCTCTCCGGTAGCGATACGGTAGCGAATTACCAACAGGTTCTCCGCACAGTACAATACAATAACACTGCTGCCTCTCCCAATACAACTGCGCGAACGATTGAGTTTGTAGCTAATGACGGCAGCCTGAATAGCACCACAGCAACAACGACTCTTAACATTGCGCTCTCTCCCACAGTGCAATTTTCAGCCGCCAGTTACACCAGCCCTGAAAATGTGGGAACCAGCAGTGCTATCACCCTTACTCGCACAGGAAACACGACAAGCACATCGACAGTACAAGTGAGCCTGACGGGAGGAACAGCAACGGGTGGTGGAACGGACTATACGAGTAGTAGTTTCCCGCTAACTGTGACGTTTAATCCTGGAGAAACCAGCAAGACGGTTGATATTCTGGTGAATGATGATAGCATCGATGAACCCGGTGCAGATGAAACGGTTACATTTAGTGTGGCGAGTTTAACCAATGCCACCATTGGCAGTCAAAATACAACCACACTGAATATTACCGACAATGACAATACTCCCAACCTATCCATCAACGACGTAAGCGTAAACGAACATGCGGGCACAGCCACCTTTACCGTTTCCCTTGATGCAGCCAGCAGCCAAAATATTACCGTAGACTATGCCAGTAGCGATGGTACAGCTATAGCCGGAAGTGACTACACCAGCGCTAGTGGTAGCTTAACCTTCGCAGCGGGAGAAACGAGTAAAGCTATTACCGTTAACCTAACCGATGATAGCTTAGACGAAAGCAATGAAACGTTTAGTGTTGACTTATCCAACGCCACTAACGCCAGTATCAGCGACGCTCAAGGCGTGGGGACAATAACCGACAATGATGGACAACCTAACTTATCGATCTCCGACGTAACTGTAAACGAAAATGCGGGCACAGCAACATTCACCGTTTCCCTCGATGCAGCCAGTGCCCAGACTATTACCGTAGATTATGCCAGTAGCGATGGTACGGCTATAGCTGGAAATGATTACACCAGCGCTAGTGGTAGCTTAACCTTCGCGGCGGGAGAAACGAGTAAAAATATTACCGTTAACATCTCCGACGACAGCTTAGACGAAAGCAATGAAACCTTCACCGTTGACTTATCTAATACCACTAATGCTACCATTGCCGATGCTCAAGGCGTGGGAACGATAACTGATAATGATGTGGCGGTAGTGCCATCACCATCTCCGTCTCCTGTTCCTTCTTCACCTAATCCTCAAGTTCCGGTTTCTCCTCCTTCTAATTCTCCAGTATCCTTAAGTTGTCCATTCTTGAGTTCTCCTCCTGTTTTTCCGGCACTGAATATGATAGGAATTACCAGAGAAGGAACGAGTTTTAACGATATTTTATTGGGAAATAATCAGAGCGAAACGTTCTGGGCACGAGAGGGTGAGGATTGGGTTATTGCTCTGCAAGGTGATGATAATATTTATGGTGAAAGTGGAGATGATTGGTTAAGTGCCAATCAAGGAACGGATTGGGTTGATGGGGGGTTGGGGAATGATTGGATTCATGGTGGACAAGGAAATGATGGGGTGCGCGGGGGTGAAGGAAATGATGTGATATTTGGAGAGAGGGGGAATGATATTGTAGAAGGTAATGATGGCAATGATTTTCTGTCTGGGAATATGGGAAATGACTTTCTCGATGGTGGTTTAGGGGATGATGTTGTCCATGCTGGACAGGATAACGATCGCCTGGCTGGGGGGGAAGGACATGATACCTTGTTCGGTGATTTGGGCGATGATTGCATTCACGGTAATTTAGGAAACGATTGGCTACTCGGAAATCAAGGAGATGATAATTTACGAGGACAGGAGGGAAATGATAGCCTTTGGGGAGGTCAAGGCAATGATATCTTGTTAGGAGGAGTTGGGGATGATGTATTATTTGGGGATAGAGGCAACGATCTCTTTGTGCTGGCAATAGGAGAAGGAGGCGATCGCATCATGGACTTTTCCGCTGGCGATCGCCTCGGATTATCGACAGGCTTAACTTATACTCAGCTCACCCTAGCCCAAAATGGTGACAATACGATTATTTCCAGCAATAACCAGGTTTTAGCCATCCTAGAAAAGGTAACGGTTAACACTCTAAACGAGAACCGCTTTGTCAATATTGTTTAGGGATAGAGCGACTCTCTTTCCTAGGGTTACACTGTACTCTACAACAATACTGTATTCCCTATTCGCTAGCGGGAAGTACTATAGCAGAGAAAGGGGGAGTTACGACATTTTCAATTGCTATTCGTGCCTATTGCCTATTGCCTCAAACCATAACCTAACTGTCCTAATCAACTCCTTCTCTGCTATGTCGTTTAGTCTTGTTGGGTGGTAAACTGACGAGCGCCAACTAGGGAAAGAGCGATCGCCATAAGCAGCAATGCTGGAATAGAATACCAGGGAAACTGACCGATATCATAGGCAGCCGATCGTAAGCCTAACGTAGTATAAGTTAGAGGCAGTAAATAAACAATTCCTTTCAGAACCGTGGGCAGGGTAGATGGATCGAAAAATGTCCCCCCTAAAAACGACATGGGGATAATCAGAAAATTATTATAAAGCCCTACAGTTTCTAACGATTTCACCTGTAATCCCACTAATACCCCTAAGCCAGCGAAAACGGCACAGTTAAGGATAATCAGGACTAAAAATAACGGATTTAGAAAGCTCCAAAACTTGCCCGTAAATAGAACCGCGACTAAAATCACAGAACCCGAAGTCATTAACCCGCGTACCACTCCCGCCAGCATTTTACCCAAATATAATGCCAACGGATGAACCGGCATTAACAACATTTCCTCAAAGTTTTTTGTATACAGACGTTCCCCACAAATGGAAAATACCGTTCCGGCAAAACTAATGGTCATTGAAGAAAGGGCGACCATCCCTGGTAAAATAAACTCTAGATAGCTATTTCCTATGGGGGGAGTCATCGCTCGGTCGAGGGTAGAACCAAGTCCCAGACCAAAAGCAAGAATATAGATTAAGGGAGAAACTAAGCCGGATGCAGCCACTGGTGCAAGTCTAACCCGTAAATCTAGCCATTCTCCCCATAGAATAGTCATGCTATCAGCCCAGAGGGTGGGCAGTTCAGAGAGTGAGGGATAACGACGCAATAGGGGATTAAGGAAAGCCACGGCTAGTTATACAGTAAGGGGAACAAGTTCACAATTCTTAATATACCTTAATCCTTACTCCCTGTCGAAACCCTACCTAGCTTAACTTAGGGACTGATGAGGAGAAGTTCCGGGAAATAGGTTTGGTAACGGGTAGCATCACGAGTGAGTAGGGTGTACCGACACACGAACCCATGAGCGCCAATATAAAAATCCGGCAAAGGCGATCGCCTTACCCCACCCCTACGACGATATTGCAAAAAGGCTTGACCGGCTAAAAATGCCGCCTCATAAGGTAATCCGTCTCTCTGAAAAAAGCGAGAAGATAATACTGATTCCACTTCCGTTACATCTTGAAAACCAATGGATACTTCTGCATAAATAATAGGGTTGATATGCAGTGTTCCGGTTTGGGCATAATCGGTCAGTTGCGCTGCTGACCAGTCAAACCAATGGGGATCTTCCGTTAATACATCCAGAATCACATTGCTATCGACGAGGAAATTTGTCATGCCTCACCCCGCGTTAAATTCAGAATCTCATCAGTGGTCATCTCCCCTGTGGCTTTTCCCCGCAGACTGGCGATTAAAGTTGCTCCTTTGGGCGAGGTGTTTTGATACCGCCAAGCTAAAAAGTCTAAGAATATTTTTGCTTCTTCCAGGGCAGGTTGGGGTAGATTCCGAAGGATAGCTAAGATTTCAGTTTCCGTGGTTAGCATGATGCATTTCAGGATAGTACCCCCATTTTACTCCATCCCTTTAACCCAGAAACCGGGTTTCTGCCCAAGTTTTTCGCTCTTATCTCAGAGCTGATTCCCGAAGTCGCGGAAAGTGCATAACAGCAAGAGGTTCACTAAAATAGTAAATTCTGACCAATCCAGGCTCAAACCATTGATATATAAGGATTATAGCCTTCTGAAGATTTCCTTTAGGAATCAGCTCTCAAGTTCTCGTAGAAACCCGGTTTCTTGATCGCTTGTCTAAAGACTTCTGATTTTCTATAAATCCTGCAAAAACTCCTCCCGCGTAACTGACTCTAAAATTTCACACCGTTCTTCAGTATAGTTCCCCTGTCCCCATCCCATTTGTTGCAAAAAGCGAATGGCATCAGTCTGCCCCAAATGACTCACTAAAATATGATAGCCTTTTTCTCTTAATTCCACTGGTGTCATCATCTTCTCCTCCTTTTTCTTCAACTCACCAACCACTAGCGGCAACAATTTCATCAGAAATAATTAAACTCATGGTGTTATATCAATTAACAAGTTTCATGTAGGCGACAGCCGAAACAACTGGTATTGGTTAGAGGGCAGTTTTCAAACCAGCAGCTAATTAACCGTAATTGCCTCAAAATTAACTTGAGTTCTACCAGCATCACCTCTAACAAAGTTCAACTTTTCAAACCCAATAACTCGACCCTCTCTATTCTTCATCAAAATCACTTCATCTCCCGTTTCTTCTACTTCATACTCATCGTCTGGTTCATCGAACCAAACCACTAACGTATTGCCAATAGTGTCATGAAAAACTTTTACTTTGGCCATATCTTTTCTCCTTCTTTAATTGAACTGGTACGATAAGCCGTAATCAAAAATCCATTATCATTTAATCGTTTAGTGACTGCACAGACCCATCTTCTATCCCCATCAGTTCTATAAAATAAATAAACTTGGGAATCACTCTTACTCAAATGAATGACATCAGGATGAGTCAATGTTTCTTTCACATCTTCTAACCTTCCCTCCATGATCGGATGCTTAATCGTAGTAATCAATTCCCAGTAACTCGCTGTTGTTTGAACTTGAAAGCCAATCGGAGTATCAACTATAAACAAAAATTGCTCATCCACAGGAGGATTATCGCTCATCGTCACTTCCCCCCGATCTTATCCAAAATTGTCCTAGAAACCCAGTTTTTTGGCCCACGTTTGTCTTCTCTATCTACTGCTGAACAACGACCAAGATCCATTTTTAATTTTTAATTTTTAATTAATACTACCTCTGCTCTAAATCTGTAATCACTTTTTCCAGATACCATTCTTGAGCCATTCCTGGATAATCTTGCTTCGCTTGATCGATCAGTCGTTGGGCAATTTCCCAATGTCCTCCCACTAGACGCAATAATCGTTGACGTAGCAAAGATTCGAGTTGAATCGTGTTGGTTTGAGGTACGGCTTTTTGCAGTTTCTTGAGTTGAGATATGGACTGATTATAGTCTGACCATTTTTCTTGTTCGCAAAACTTACTGGCTGCCCGTTGATAGTCGGCAATAGCTTCACCCATTTCTTCTAAGCAAACATGGACAAGTCCTCGGCTATAATAGGCTGTGCCATTATTGGGATCGAGATTGAGGGCAGCGCTATAGTCTTGGATGGCTTGAGCGTAGTGGCTGGTTAAGCGATACGCATCTCCTCTGGCAATGTAAATCAGGGGATCGTTACTCTCAGTATTCAATGCTTGATTAAAGTCTTCAATCGCGCCTAAATGATCGCTAATCTGGGAACGTGCTTTGCCTCGATTGCGATAAATTATCGGGTCTTTAAAGTTCAGCGAAAGGGCGCAATTAAAGTCAGAAATAGCGCTTTTATAATCGCCCAGTTGACAATAGATAATTCCCCGAAAACCATAGGCGCGAGCATCATTGGGATCGGTTTTTAAGATCCAATTGAGTTCTTCTTTGGCTTCTTGGGGTTTTCCTTGTTGCGCTTTGTCGATTAGGTTTTGATAAAAGTTAGATTGGGTGACTAAAGGTAGGGATGGTGCGGTAGGTTTTGGGGAGTTGTCTTTGGGTTTGAGTTGCTGCATGAGAGCAAGACAACGACTGGCGTTTTCTTTGTCTTTTTGGTCTAAATAAAGATGGGCAGCTTGTTTAAAGTTGGCGATCGCACTTTGAAGGTTACCCCGTTTGCGCTCAACCGTCCCTCGCAGTTGATATGCAGCAGCAAAATCAGGTTTGAGCTGAATTACCCAATTGATGTCTTCCAGGGTTCCGGGGAGGTTTTTGAGGCTAATGCGGGCAAGGGCGCGGGCATAGTAAGCTTGACTATGGTAGCGATCGCGCTCTAGAGCTTGGCTATAATCGGAGATAGCAGGGTGAATTTTTCCAGAGTCAAAGTAGGCTAAACCTCTTTGGTAGTAAGGATCTGCCCAATCTGAATTGAGGGCGATCGCTTCATTGAAAAGGGCGATCGCTCCCTCAAAATCCTTTTGATTTGCCTTTTCTATCCCGTCTTGATATAACTGCTGTTCAATCACGACTGTTTTATAAAATCACAAAAAACCAAAACCAATTGATGGGACTTCAACCCAATTAGATATAAATATTTTAACCCTTAAATCGTAAAAATGCAAAACTAAAACCTAGAAATCATGACCCGGCCACAGGAAACTCAAACTCAGACCCAACCGCAATTATCTCTCGACTTGATTTATCAGCGTCTCAATGCGACACCAGAGGACATAGAAGCATTCTGTCAAAAGTGGCAGCTTGTCGAATTTGCTCTATTTGGCTCAATTTTGCGAGAAGATTTCCGGAAAACTGGCAGCGATCCGAGCGATGTTGATGTATTATTTACTTATGGAGAAACTGCTCGCCAAAATCTCCTTTTACTTGTCCGCATGAAATATGAGTTAGAAGATTTATTTCATCGTCCAGTTGATTTGGTTTGTAAAACGGCTCTTTTAGACGATCCTAATTATATTCGTGTTGGTAATATATTACGTTCTTTTCAGGTGATTTATGCAACGAGATAAAGAGTACATTTTAGATATTCTCGAAGCTGCGCGCAAGATTTGTAATTATACAGATGGAGTGACATTTAAAGAGTTTTGTGCTAATGAAGAAAAGCAAGATGCGGTAATTCGTCGTATTACTATTATTGGTGAAGCAACCAAGCGCTTATCTGCTGAATTTAGACAAAATTATCCACAAATTGAATGGCAAGAAGTGGCCGGTATGCGCGATGTTGTTGTTCATGATTACAATAGGGTTAATGTCCGCATGGTTTGGGATGTAGTACAACAGGATATCCCACAATTAATGAGTGTTTTAACATCACTCGAAGAGTAGGTATAGTACACGGGTTCAGGAAAACCTGGGTGTGAGGACGAAAATATTGGTGTTTCATGTCGCGCAGCGAAACCCGCCTCTACTTTTTCCCTGTCCAGCCGACGATGATTTGGAGATCGCTCACCTAACCTTTCAAACCACTGCTAGCATCCGTAGACATAATATATCGTTGCACGAACATAAAAAGGAGTAAAATTGGTAAAATCGAAATCATCGATCCCGCCGCAATTAAACGCCAATCTAGGGAAAATGTTCCTGCTAACCGTTGCACCCCCAAGGGAAGGGTAAACATTTCCGGTTGGTCTAAAATAATTAGAGGCCATAAAAAATCACTCCACGCTCCAATAAACACAAAAATCGCTAGAGTGACTAAAGCTGGGCGAATGGCAGGCAACATTACACACCACCAAATTTCCCATTCTGAGCAGCCATCCATATGTGCTGCTTCTTCTAATTCTTTCGGTACACCTTGAAACGCTTGTCGTAATAAGAAAATCCCGAATGCAGAAGCTAATGACGGCAACATCACACCTAAATACGTGTTTCTCAACCCCAATTGTACCATTAAAATATAGAGAGGAATCATTACAATTTGAAAGGGAATTAAAATCGTGGCCACAATCAGGCTAAAAATCAGTTGCCGTCCCTGAAAATTGAGTCTTGCCAAAGGATAAGCTGCCAGGGAACAAAAGAGTAAATTCAGTGCCACTGTCAAAGCAGAAATCCAGAAACTATTGAATAAGTAGCGGTCAAAGGGGTTCGTTTTCCAGACCTCAATAAAATTGCTCAGTGTTGGCTGTTCTGGAATCAGTTGGGGCGGGAATTGAAAGATATTTTCACCGGCTGATTTTAGGGAGGTACTGGCTAACCACAGTAGCGGCAAGAGCATCATAAATGCTATGATCGCCAGTGCTACATAAGTTCCTAGAGTGGGCCAGAATTTGGTCTTATGCATAGGAGTTAGGAGAGAATAAAAGGGGGTTAAAATTTGGCACGAGTGCGTGTGCGTCAGCATGTTAATCCATTAAGCCGCAAATTTCAAGAGCCGGTCGGGATTCCCAATTGGTCAGAAATTTATCCCCATTTACAGTATCCTCTCCATCTCGATATTGGTTGTGGACGGGGGCGCTTTTTGTGGGAAATAGCGCAACAGAGAGGGGACTGGAACTTCCTAGGGCTAGAAATTCGGGAACCTCTAGTGACAGAAGCGAATGAATGGCGCGATCGCCAGAATTTAACGAATCTCCATTATCTTTTTTGTAATGTCAATATATCCCTAAAAGATATCCTCCCGTCTCTACCCGAAAATACTCTACATTATGCGAGCATCCAATTTCCCGATCCTTGGTTTAAGCATCGACATCAAAAACGGCGCGTGGTTCAGGATGAAGTGGTCGATATTCTCTCTCAGTTTATGAGTTCTGGGGGTCAGGTTTTTCTGCAATCTGATGTGGAAGATGTGGCATTACAGATGCGAAGTTTATTCGATCAGCACGCTGACTTTAGCCGTTCCCATGACTGGTTAGAGGAGAATCCTTTACCCGTACAAACGGAGCGAGAAATTGCGACCTATGCCAAAGGTGAGCCGGTTTATCGGGTGATGTTTGAGCGGTTGTGAGGAGTAAGAAGCCTGGTTTCTGGCTCCCAGTGTTTCCTAAGTTTATTATGACCAATAAGAACAACTCAGAGTTGCTCTGTGAAAATCCAGAGCGCCAACAGCAGTATTTACAAGAAATCCCCAAACTACCTGGGGTTTACTTAATGAAAGATGCGGGGAACTCGATTTTATATATCGGTAAATCGAAACAATTAAGAACCCGCGTTCGCTCCTACTTTCGCGATTTTACCAGCCATAATGCTCGCATTGCCTTAATGGTACGGAAAATCAGTGATATTGAATGGATTATTACGGATACAGAAGCGGAAGCGCTGGCTCTAGAATCGACGCTGATTAAGCGTCATCAACCGCGATTTAATGTTCTGCTTAAGGATGATAAAAAGTATCCCTATGTCTGTATTACTTGGTCGGATAACTATCCCCATATTTTTATTACCCGCAAGCGCAAAGCCAGAAAACCGAAAGATAAATACTATGGCCCCTATGTGGATGGGGGACAATTGCGGCAAACATTGGATTTAATTAAGCGAATTTTTCCCCAACGCCAGCGACCGAAACCGCTTTATAAAGACCGAACTTGCCTTAATTATGATATAGGGCGCTGTCCGGGAGTTTGTCAACAATTGGTTGAGGTGGGAGATTATCGGCAAATGATGCAAAAAATTGCCATGATTTTTCAAGGGAGAACGGCTGAGTTGGTGGAGGAATTTAGGCAGCAAATGCAGGAAGCGTCAGAGGCTCTCAATTTTGAATTGGCGGCTCAATTGCGAGATCAAATTCAAGGGTTGCAAGCGCTAAATGCGAGTCAAAAGGTCGATTTATCAGACGATCGCGTTTCACGGGATGCGATCGCCCTGGAACAGGACGCAGAACGCTGCTGTATTCAGTTGTTCCAAATTCGGGGCGGTAAATTAGTAGGTCGCTTGGGGTTCTTTGCCCAATCTGGAGAACCGGGGGCAATTTTGCAACGGGTTTTGGAGGAGCATTACCAAAGTGCTGAATCCCTGGAAATTCCGACGGAAATTTTAGTGCAATACCCTTTACAAGATGCCGAGTTTCTGCTAGAATTTCTGCACAATCACAAAGGTAAGAAGGTTACGATTCATGTTCCGCAACGGCAAAGTAAGGCAGAACTGATTGATTTAGTTTATCGCAATGCCCAAGCCGAGCTAAAACGGATGCAAAAATTTGGCGATCGCGTCCAACAAAGTCTCACTGATTTAGCCGCCATCCTCAACTTACCCGAACTTCCCCGACGCATCGAAGGTTACGATATTTCCCATCTGCAAGGGTCAAATGCGGTGGGGTCTCAGGTGGTCTTTATTAATGGGATGCCAGCGAAACAATATTATCGCCATTATAAGATCAAAAATCCAGCAGTTCAACCCGGTCATTCCGATGATTTTGCCTCCCTTGCAGAAGTCATTAACCGTCGATTTCGCCCCTTTCTAGACAATACCCAACTTCCCCGTCAAGGAAACCCAGATTTTCCCGATTTACTGCTCATTGATGGAGGAAAAGGTCAGTTATCTGCGGTGATTTCTGTCCTCTCTCAGTTAGAATTGTTACCAGATTTGCGAGTAATTAGTTTAGCCAAACAGGAGGAAGAAATCTTTCAACCGGGCGATTCTGCTCCTCTTCCCACCGAACGCGATCAACCCGGTGTGCAGTTACTGCGTCGGGTTCGAGATGAGTCCCATCGCTTTGCCGTAAGCTTCCACCGTCAACAACGGGGCGATCGCCTCCTCAGTTCCCGCTTAGATGGAATCCCTGGATTAGGGTATGAGCGACAAAAGCAATTATACAAACATTTTCCGTCTTTAGATGCGATCGCCCAAGCCAGCACCAAACAACTCCAGCAAGTCCTCGGAATCGGCCCCAATTTGGCACAGAACATTTACGATTATTTTCATCAACAATAAATGGTATTATTAAAGCTTGATTTGGATTGACGTGATGAAACAAACAACTATTGACATCGTTAAAGCCACCACTCCAGTTGTTAAGGAGTATGGAACACAGATCACTCAAAGAATGTACGAAATTGCCTTTGAAGAGCGTCCAGACATCAGACGTTTCTTTGAAAACACCTGGATGAAGGATATAGAAGCAGGTCGTAAGCAGGCACGCAAATTAGCGGCATCAGTTTATGCTTATGCTCAACACATCGACCAATTAGATGAATTGAGTAAGGCCGTTGAGCGCATTGCCCATGTTCACGTCAATTCTAAAATTCTGCCTGAAACATACCCCGTTATTGGAGAATGTCTGATTGCTGCAATGAAAGATGTTCTGGGTGAAGCTGCAACACCAGAAATTCTTGAAGCTTGGACTGAAGCCTATGGTGCCTTAGCTGATATTTTTATCCAGCGAGAGCAGGAAATTTACAAGCAAGAAGATGGTCAAATGTTTTCACCCAAAGAGGCTGCAACCCATTAGTAGATTTTAGCCAATATAGGTTCCATCGTTAACAACGGGGCGATCGCCCAAGCCAGCACCAAACAACTCCAACAAGTCCCCGGAATCGGCCCTAATTTAGCACAGAATATTTACGATCATTTTCACAAACAATAGAGGCAATATCGCACTTCGCGCTGTAGTAAGAGAATGGAGGGAGTAAACAACAGACTCAATCTAGCTATTCCCTATTCCCTATTCCCTAGCACTTATAAAACCCGAATAACACTCGGTACCGTGTCAATCTCCTCCAAATCTTCGACTTCTGCTAAGGCTTCTCTAAAATTGCCTTCACGGGTTTCATGGGTAACAATCACAATTTCCGCTAAATCTTCCCTGAATCCAATTTGTACCACAGACTCTAAACTCACCCCATGCTCGCCGAAAATCATACCCAGATGACCAATGACTTTGGGGCGATCTTTGGCAATTAAGCGGATATAAAAGCGACTCTCTAATTCCTCAACTGGAGTGAGGGTGCAATAGTGCTGATGGGTGCAACTCAGGAGAGGATGCGGAATGGGTTCAGTTTCCGTTTTCAGGATAGCCGCAATATTAATCATATCGGATGTAACCGCGCTAGCTGTTGGCCCGGCTCCTGCTCCTTGGCCGTAGAACATCACCGGCCCGATGGGGTCTCCTTCAACTAAAATGGCGTTAAACACGCCATTGATACTGGCAAGGGGATGGGTTAGGGGAACGAGGGTGGGATGGACGCGAATTTGGAGATGATCGATCGCATCTGGGGACGGATCTCGACGGGCGATCGCCAAAAGTTTAATCCGAAATCCCAGTTTTTCCGCATAACTTATATCGGCTGCACTAATCGAACGAATGCCTTCACAATGTACTTCTTCCCGTTTTACTCGACCGCTAAAGGCTAGAGCCGCTAAAATGGCAATCTTATCCGCCGCATCCCAACCATCCACATCCGCCGTGGGATCGGCTTCCGCATAGCCTAAACTCTGGGAATCCGCCAGAACCTCTCCAAAGTCCGATCCTTCCTGCTGCATCCGGGACAAAATATAATTAGTCGTACCATTAATAATACCAATCACGGATTGAATTCGGTTCACGCCCAAGGCTTGCTTCAGGGGATTAATCACCGGAATCCCGCCGCCCACAGCCGCTTCCAGCATCACGTACACGCCCGCCGCATTCGCTGCATCATAAATTTCATCACCATATCGGGAAATCACGGCTTTATTAGCGGTCACCACATGCTTTCCATGGGCGATCGCCTGAAGAATGAGCGATCGCGCCGGTTCTAAACCACCGATTAATTCCACCACAATATCCACCGCTTCATCAGAGACAATGGCTTCGAGATCGGTGGTGAGCAACTCATCTGGCAGTTTCACCGCTCTGGGTTTATTCAGATCTCGAACACCAACCCGATACAGGTTTAGGTCACCTAAGAGGGGATGCCGTCCTTCCGGGTTCAGTAAAATATCAACCGTTCCTGCTCCTACGGTTCCTAAGCCTAGCAAGCCAATGTTATATGCCACAATACCAATCTTGAAAACAATGGATTATTCTTTAAAGCTTATCATCAAAACCCAATGGGTACACCGCGATCTGTAAATTTCACCTCCTCAATATTCCATCTAGAAGATTGGGTTAAAGTTTCCTTTAAACTGCCCAATAGAGCCATTCTTTCGCAAGTGGAGAGGGAGACAAACAGACGCTGAGATTGGGGAGAGAGGCGAAAATCAATCGTAAGGCTATTGTCTGTTCGGTTGGGTTGCAAGCGATAGCCGGCGATCGCAAAATCGGCGGTTGTTCCCTGTTCGATCAAGTTATGGATAGTTGCTTGTAGAGCATTTTGCTGAGGGACTTGGATCGACTTCTCCACAAACGATTCACAGAAGGGATCGAGTTGGTATATCGTCATCTCGATCATCTCCACCGCAGGAGTCGGTTCAAGCCTTTGGGAAATTTTGGGGACTGGTGCAGGGGTAGGTGTGGATTCCGTGGAATGGCTAGAGGTGCATCCAATGACAGTGAGAGCGATCGCCAGACTCAGGGGGATCGCTCCTAGACGGTTCAAGAGAAGGAGCATAATAATTAAGAAGTCGTGAATAAGTTCGAGTAGCTCTTCATCTCATTCATAGAAACCTGCATTTGATCCGCCGAATTTCCTGTAGAGTAGCTATGGCCATTTCCCTATTACCTATGACCTAACCATGACCTTTAACCACCCTCATATCCTCTCGCTAGCTGACTTTACCCCAGACGATTACAATACCGTTTTACAGACAGCCGCCAGTTTTTCTGATGTCCTTTCTCGACCAACGAAAAAAGCCAAAAAACTCCCCACCCTCCAGGGACGAGTGGTAACCAACCTCTTCTTTGAACCGTCCACCCGCACCCGCAGCAGTTTTGAGCTAGCCGCCAAACGCTTATCGGCTGATACCCTCAATTTTGCTCCCGGTTCCTCTTCCCTCTCCAAAGGAGAAACCATTCTCGATACAGCTAAAACCTATTTAGCCATGGGAACGGATATTATGGTCATTCGCCATAAAGAAGCAGGGGTTCCCCAGGCGATCGCGGCTGAACTGGATCGCCTCGATACCCATGTTGGCGTTCTCAATGCCGGAGATGGTCAACACGAACACCCCTCCCAAGCCTTACTCGATCTCTTTACCCTTTGCTTCTTACTCGATCCCCAATCTCCCCGTTTAGAGTTACTCTCCGGTAAAAAAATTGCCATTGTTGGGGACATTATTCACTCTCGGGTCGCTCGTTCCAATCTCTGGAGTTTAACCGCCACTGACTGTGAAGTTCACTTAGCCGCTCCTCCAACATTATTACCCCAATTCTTCGCCCAATATACTTCTAGCCAGTTCCAAGAGCGCCCTGGAAAAGTCTTTATCCATTGGTCAGTCGAACCCGCCCTACAGGATGCTGATTTTGTCATGACCTTGCGCCTGCAAAAAGAGCGCATGACTCAACATTTACTGCCCAGTGCCAGGGAATACCATCATCGCTTTGGCATTACCCGCGATCGGCTCAAACTCTGTAAACCAAGTGTAAAAGTTCTCCATCCCGGCCCCGTGAATCGAGGGGTTGAAATTAGCTCCGATCTCATGGACGATCCCCAATTTAGTCTCATTTCCCAACAGGTCAGCAGTGGAGTATCCGTGAGAATGGCCCTACTCTATTTAATGGGAGGTGGGAAGTAGTCATAAACCCGTCAACGATAAGTCTCAATTGACTACTAATAACATTAAAGAAATATGTATCCTAGTTGAAGGTATTGAATACCTTCTGAGGGTAATAGTCTCTCTGCTAGAGTTATTTCAGACGGAGAGAGGGATTTGAACCCCGAAGATGTTCATCCCTAGTGTCCTGAAAAACGCTGAACGCTATATCTA